>JAPLWT010000049.1 GCA_026396455.1 Microcaldota archaeon
ATCTGAGGTTTTATTTAAATCTTCTCATCAAATTCTTGCCAGATTGTGATGTAATACAGTATAATCTATCGGTATTTTTTATGTATGCCAGTGACGTTAACTTATGGGAATTTTTTAAAATATTCAGAGCAGATTATTGCAAGAAAATTCTGAGAAAGTCCGCTTCTGAACCGAAAAGTATTTATATAACGTATGCTCTATCTTTAAAAAGGTTGTGCTCTTTTTCGAGGTGAATAAAGAGCTTAGAAAACCTAATCGAAGTGGGAAGACTGGATGATTGAGAAGGGCAAGCTTTGCCCATCTGAGAGGTGTTAGGATGGATGAGAAATGTCCCGAATGCGGGAGTAAAAGACTGACGAGGGATTACGAGAGGGGAGAGCTCGTGTGCGGAGACTGCGGGCTTATAGTAGCTGACAACATAGTGGATTCCGGGCCTGAATGGAGGGCTTTTGACGCTGAGCAGAGGGAGAAGAGGGCGAGAGGTGGAGCGCCAGTGAAGTACATGAGGCCCAACAAGGGGCTTGTTACAGAAATTGACCAGTATAACAGGGATATAAGGGGCGCAAAAATTCCTTCAAAGAAGCAGGCTCAGCTCTACAGGATGAGGAAGTGGCATAAGAGGGCTAGCATAGCATCCTCGATGGAGAGGAACCTTGCCATTGCCTTGAGCGAGCTGGACAGGATAGCATCCTATCTGGGTCTGCCTGAGAGCATAAGGGAATCCTCAGCATTGCTCTACAGGAAGTGCATTGAGAAAGGCCTGATAAGGGGAAGGCTGATTGAGAGTGTTGTGTCCGCAGTGCTTTACGCTGTTTGCAGGAGCTATGGGATACCAAGGACATTGGATGAGATTTCCGAAATCTCTGGGGTGGAGAAGAAGGAAATTGGCCGAACCTACAGGTTCATAACCCATGAGCTGGATCTGAAAGTTCCTTTGACGGACCCGACGCACTATGTGCCCAGGTTCACCGCGGCACTGAGGCTTTCAGGGCAGGTTCAGGAGAAGGCAATAACCCTGCTCAAGAAGGCAATTCAGAAAGGCCTTATTTCCGGAAGGGGTCCAACCGGAGTTGCAGCTGCTGCTGTGTATATAGCAAGCGCAATGGTTGGAGAGAGGAGAACCCAGAAGGAAGTGGCTGACGTTGCCGGTGTGACCGAGGTCACAATAAGGAACAGGTACAGGGAGCTCAAGAAGGAACTGGGCCTGAAGATAGCGCTCTAGAGGGCGCTATTCCCCTTTTATTTTTTCTTTATTCCCCTATTTTTCTTGCTTCAGAAGCAATAATTAAATTAAATAAACACCCAGTATAGCTTGTGACAGGGAAGCTTAGGGCATTGGTTGGGAGGGATTTCCTCACAGTGGAAAGAAACGTGCTGATGCTTCTTTTCATAATACTCCTGCCAGTTGCATTTGGGATAATGTTTGCGAGCTTCAAGCAGGTAATCCCCAAGAGCACTCCTGCATCAGTCATACCGGAAAACTCATCTGTGAGTGAGGCAGACATGAGGTTCGCAACATTCAGCATACTCTCACAGTTCTGCTCTCCTTCAATTGATTCAAGGGAGGACGCATTCAGGAAGCTCAGCAGGGAGGAATCTTATTTCGTGGTTTCAGTTCCCCAGGGCATAAGGGAGGGGAAAGGAACCATAACCATCTACGTTGACAATTCTCTTTCACCTCTTGCGGAAGTATCCGATTATGTTGTGGAAATACTGAAATACGAGCTCGGGCGGGCGGGCTTCCACCCCGGAATGGGAGTGGAGAAGCTTGGTAAAAGAATTGTGCCAATTGAATATTTTACACCTGGGGTTGTTATGCTCATTCTGTCCATAATGGGCATTCTTGTGGTGCCGTTCAACACGGTGAAGGACAGGGATATTATTTCAAGAGTGTTCTCATCAGTAAACCTGTGGGAGTTTGCAGCAAGCAAGCTGCTCTTCTCACTGCTTCTCGCATCAATACAGGTTGCATTGCTGCTTGCAACCCAGAGCTACTTGGAGCTTCCTCTGATGAGCATAAACCCGCTCTCGGTGATTATGTTCGTGCTGACATCCTTCGCGCTGACTTCAACAGGCTTGTTCATTATATTCGCGCTCAAGCTTTCAAATGCCGGGAGGTATGTCTGCTCACTGCTCCTCGGTGTGGTAATTGCATTCTCCGGCCTGCTCTATCCGCCGGGGTTTCTTCCCTCCTATCTGCAGCCAATTCCGAAGGTTTTGCCAACGTACTATGCGCTTATTCTCCTGAGGAGCTTTGGGGTGAAAGAAGTGGGCGTGGGCATTTTGCTTGATTATATCGGGATAGTGCTTCTCTGGCTCGTGGTATCCCTTGCCCTCTTATACTATTTTGCTAGGAGGTTCAAGAATGGATGAAGCGATTCTTGCAAGGGGGCTGAGCAGGTATTTCGGCAGCAAGCGGGCTCTTGCTGATGTTTCCCTGAGGATACCAAAAGGGTGCGTGTTCTGCGTGGCAGGACTTAATGGAAGCGGAAAGACAACTCTGCTGAACATACTTGCAGGTGTGCTCTCCCCAAGCAAGGGGAAGGTTGTCGTGGGGAAAGGTCTGACGCTTGGGTACAGCTACCAGCATCCCAAGCTGAGCGATGAGCTCACCGTCGGGGAGAATATGTCGTTCTTCTCCCAGCTTGGCGGGGGGGATGCGGAGTGGAGCAAAAACATTGCGAGGGCAATGAAGCTTGATGGGATAATGAATGGACATGCAGAAGAGCTTTCTTCAGGGACCAGGAAGAGGGTGGAAATTGCGGTGGGGGTCTTGCACAACCCGGATGTAATCCTCATGGATGAGCCAACAGCAGGGCTGGATGTTGAGTCGACGAAAGAGGTTATTGAGCTCATAAAATTCTTCAAAAAAGAGGGAAAGACTGTTGTCATTGCAACCCACCAGCTTGAGAATTTCGGAGGAGTTTGCGAGAGGCTTGCAGTGCTGGTTAACGGAAGGGTTGTTCTGGAGAGAAATGTGAGAAAGCTGAGCGGGGACAGAATTATGAAAATCTATGCAACCGCCATAAGCAAAGGTTAAATAAGAATGCTAGCAAATACTCCTTACATGAGGGGCTTATTTATGGGGAGATTCCAACCATTCCACAACGGACATGCTAGAGCAGTTGAATGGATACTGAAAAGATGCGATGAAGTCGTCATAGCAGTGGGAAGCACCCAGCGTTCATTTGACAGGACAGACTTATTCACCGCGGGTGAGAGGGTTGAGATGATAAGGAGGGCTCTGAAGGCAAGGAAGCTCGATGGGAAGTGCATCATTGTCCCAGTTTCTGACATAAACAACAATGCATTGTGGGTGAGCCATCTAAAATCCCTCTGCCCCGAGTTTGACGTTGTGTTCTCGAACAATCCGCTTGTTAAACTGCTCTTCTCGGAAGCTGGAAAGGAAGTAGTCGAAGTCCCTCTGTTTGAGAGGAAAAGATGTGATGGAACTTATATAAGGAAGCTCATGCTCTCCGGGGGAAAGTGGAGGGAACTGGTTCCAAAGGAAGTTGCCGATTTTATAGCTGAGAGGGAAGTGGTGGGGAGATTGAAGGAAGTCTCGAAAGGAGATAAATATGGGGTGGTAGCTTGAGAATTGCCTACTTTGTATGGGAATATCCCCCGAGGCTCGTGGGGGGGCTGGGGACGTATGCCGCCGAGATAACGAAGAAATTCGATGAGATGGGGCACCAGCTGGTTGTTTTCACAATGAACGATGGCGAGAAATTGCCAACGAAGGAGCAGCGGAACAGCATAACTGTGCACAGGCCTCTGCTTGCGGATGCCACTCCAGTGCTTCCAACGTTTGTTGATGAGGAGATAAAGAGATGGGGGGATGGGTTGAAATTTTTCTCGGATATCCTCACATACAACTTCCTTTCGGCAAATAAATTTGCGAATGAGGTTTCAAGGAAGGAGAACTTCGATATAGTAATATGCCACGACTGGTTATCGGCAATTGCGGGAGTTGTTGCGAAGAAGAACACGAACAAGCCGCTGGTTTTCCATGTGCATTCAACGGAGCACGGCAGGAGCGGGGGCGGAGGTTCCCAGACAATAAGGGACTTGGAGTTTTCCACTGCAAGCTATGCTGACAGGATAATAACAGTCAGCTCTGCGATGAGGGATGAACTTCACAGGCTCTATTTCCCTGCTGACAGGATAAGGGTGTGCTGGAATGGCGTGGATGAAAAGAAGTATGACATAAGCAGGTTCAGCAAGCAGCAGATTGCTGATTTCAGGGCAAAGCTCGGAATAAAGGAGAATGACAAACCGATACTCTTCACGGGTAGGCTGACATGGGTGAAGGGAGCGAACAGCCTTCTTAATGCAATGCCCGAGATATTGAGAACGTGTCCTGAGGCTAAGCTGATCTTACTTGGGAGAGGGGAGATGGCCGATGAGCTGAAGGTCCTTGCAAGGCAGCTCAACATAACAAACCAGGTGATGATGATTGACAAATGGGTTGATGAAGAGGAAAGGATTATGCTTTACGCGAGCAGTTACATGGTGTGCGCGCCTTCGAGGTATGAGCCGTTTGGGATAGTTTCCCTTGAGGGGATGAGCATGGGAAAACCGGTGCTTGTCGGAAGGGGAGGGCTCAGGGAATCAGTGGTAGAAGGGGAGAATGGCTTCTACTGCGAACCGGATGATGCGCATGACGTAGCTGTAAAGGCCCTGAGGATACTCAGCGACCCGGATCTGGCAGCTAAGCTTGGAGCCAACGGAAGGGAGAGGGTGCTCAAGCACTTCACATGGGACAAGATTGCCAAGGATACGATAGAGATATACCAGAATGTGATAGAGAAAAAAGGGTGAAGTTAGGTGGCGAAGGATTCAAGCGAATCGTGCAGGTTCGGCGAGTCTCTGGTGTACCACAAATGCAAGAAGCTCTATTATATGATGTGATCCCATGGACGCTACCGAGCTACTGAAGGACTTCAAAAAGCTGATGGGAGTCGCAGGCATAGTATTCGGCGGGATAGGGATTATTGCAGTAATTGCGTTATATTTCATAGTTTCACCTATCTTGGATAGGGCTGGCGCCAGCATTGTCCTGTCCATGGATCACGCTTCGTCTGCAGTAGACAGTGCGTCAGCCTCTCTCGACTCTGCATCTGCAAGCGTTTCTTCCTTATCCGCCTTCTCGGACAATGCTTCGGCATCCTTCCAGAGTCTTGAGGAGGGTTCGGGTAATTTCTCATCTGCAATAAGGTCACTTTCAGCTGCCCTTGGCAGTTCGCCTGTTCCAGTGCCAGGGAGCTCGCTGGAGCAGCTGAACAACTCAGCAGACTCATTCGAACAGTTTGCATCACACCTCGCAGGAACTCGCTCTTCGCTTTCCTCCCTTTCTTCCTCAACAAAGGGATTGTCTTCGAACATAAATGCAACAATAGGGAGCATGTCATCCACCAGGAGTGATATCCACGACACAAAGGAAAGCATGATTAGGGCAATCGCAGGCCTGAAGCTAGCTCTGCTGGTTTGGACTATAATGATGATACTGTTCTTCCTGACATTGACGAGCTATTCTGCGGGCATACTGCTATGAATTAGCTAGGGAACTATCTCCCCTATTGCGAAGGTTCTCCTCAATGCGGTTATCCTGATTTTCACCTTATCCCCAACTTTGGCGTTTGGGATGAATATTACAAATCCCTCGTAATGCGCAATTCCATCACCTTTGCTTCCTTGCGCGTCTATGGTTACCTCATACTCCTTGCCCTCTTCAACAGGTGCATCCATTGAAATTGCCATCTTATTCACCTCTCTATGAGCTTAAAATCCCTCAACCATTTCTCGCCCCAGCTCAATGCCCGCAACCATATTGGGCAGCACGACTATCTCGGCTCCTGCACGGTGCATCTTGCTGACAACTTCCTCGGATACAGCCCGGCTTGCTATGAGGAGAGTTGGGTTGAGCTCTCTCGCGGTCAGGGCTATATAAAGATTCTTCGTATCGTTGTCGAGGGCGGCTATAAGCCCTCCCGCCCTTTCTATCCCTGCGGTCTTAAGAACTTTCGAATGGGTGGCATCGCCTTCAACAACAGGGATATTCATCTCCCTGAGAAGCTTTATGATCTTGACATCTCTCTCAACCACGACATACGCCATCGTGTAGTCGTCCAATATCTCACACGCCTTCTTCCCCACCTTTCCATAGCCGCATACGATCACATGGTCGCTCATGGAGTCTATCTTCCTCTTCATGTCCCTCGTGTGCATGTCAATTCGCGATAATATGTTGACGAATTTTGCAATTACGAACGTGAACATGATGAGGTATGCCAATGCATTTATGAATGTGAATAGCTGCACTGTCCAGAGGTTGTAGAATCCGGGCACGTCAATGTAGAAACTGGATACGCCAAAAATCGAGGCTGCCGTCCAGAAGAGCGCAATTGATGGTTCAATGTGACCTATGAAAACTTGCACGTAGACTGAAAGTATGAAAGCACAGATTACAAAAAGCGTAATCGGATATTCCAGCTTCCACTTGAACGCCATCTCTACACCTTCAAGCTCCCTATCTTCAGCTTCTTCTTGACTATTTCCTTCCCTAGCTCCATTCCGCCGACTACCTCCGGGAGGACCACTATGCCGGCTCCTGCACGGTGCATCTTGCTGACAACTTCCTCGGATACAGCCCGGCTTGCTATGAGGAGATTTGAATTGAGCTCTCTTGCGGTTAAGATAACAAAGATGTTTGTTGTGTCATCAGCGAATGTTGTGATAAGCCCCCTTGCTTTCTCTATTCTGGCCATCTTCAGAACCCTTGAATGGGTTGCATCTCCCCCCACGACATTGATTTTCATTTCCATAAGCAGCTTTGCTATGCTGGGATTCTGGTCTATCACTAGATATTCCTTGTTATGCTCCTCAAGAACCTCACAGGCTTTCTCTCCTATCTTTCCATAACCGCATACGATAATATGCCCTTCCAGAGACTCATTTTTCTTCATTGGAACCATAAGAGACTATTTTAACGGATAACTTTAATACTTTTGCGCATTTTATAATATTTCGGAGCTGGTGACGCATGGAATGGCATTGCATGGGTGTCAGGGAAGTTATATCAGAGCTGAAAACATCCGAAACTGGTTTGAGCAGTGAGGAAGCGGGGAAGAGGCTTGGGAGTTACGGCCCTAATGAGCTAAAGGAGATGAAAAAGGAGAGCGCCCTGGAGAAGTTCCTGGGGCAGTTCAAGAACACGCTGATAATCATCCTTATCATCTCAGCCATCATTGCAGCTTTCCTCGGGGAGATTGTTGACGCATTCGCGATAATCGTTATAGTCATCCTAAACGCTTTCATGGGCTTCGTGCAGGATTACAGGACTGAGAAGGCACTTGAGGCTTTAAGGAAGCTCGCCGCACCGCAGGTAAGAGTCATGCGGGACGGGAATGAGGTGCGCATACCGGCAAGGGAGCTCGTTCCAGGGGATATTTTGCTGATTGAGAGCGGAGACAAGCTAGCTGCCGATGCCAGGGTGATTCATGCCATTGACATAAGGGTTGACGAGAGCTCGCTGACCGGGGAATCCGTGCCTGTTGAAAAAGAGAGCGCACCTTTGAGAAAGGATGCGCAGCTAAGCGAAAGGGGGAACATGCTCTTCATGGGAACTGCAGTGGCTTATGGAAGGGGGACTGCAGTTGTGACAGAAACTGGGATGAGCACGCAGATGGGAAAAATTGCGGAGATTATCCAGGAAACCGAGGAGGAGATGACGCCGCTGCAGAAGAGGCTGGAGAAGTTTGGCGGACAGCTCGGCATCGGAATACTCATCATTTGCGGAATCGTTTTCGCCAGCGAGATACTTGAGAGCCCTGAGTTGATGGGGTTCATCTCATCAATGAAGCTTGTTGAATTTTTAGGCAGCCAGCGTCTGATAGAGCTGTTCCTCATCTCTGTGAGCCTTGCGGTTGCAGCAATTCCTGAGGGGCTTCCTGCGATAATAACAATCACATTGGCACTGGGAGTGCAGAGGATGGTGAGGAGGAATTCCATCACAAGGAAGCTGCATGCTGTTGAGACCCTTGGCTCAACCGGAGTGATATGCTCTGATAAGACAGGGACGCTGACAAAGAGCGAGATGACTGTCAGGAAGCTCTACGTTGGAGATAGCTATGTGGAAGTCACAGGCGAAGGGTATGAGCCGAAAGGGGATTTTATAAGGGAGGACTGCAGGCTGCATGCTGAGAAGGAAGAAGACTTATCACTTCTTCTGAGGATAGGCTCTCTTTGCAACAATTCCCACCTTGACAACAAGGGAGGCTGGGGGGTTTCAGGCGACCCGACTGAGGGCGCTTTGGTTGTCGCTGCCGAGAAAGCAGGCATAGCGCAGGATGAGCTGAAGAGGAGGTTCCCGCGGATTGAGGAGATTCCCTTCGACTCTGAGAGGAAGAGGATGACCACCATACACAAGACGCCTGGCGGAACGGAAGCATACATGAAGGGGGCATGCGAGATAGTGCTGGAGCTGTGCTCCCATGCGCTGGAGGGCGGCAGGGTGGAGAAACTCACGGCCAGGAAGAGGAGCGAGATACTGAAGAGGAACTCGGAGATGGCGGATGGCGCGCTGAGAGTCCTGGCCTGCGCATACCGGAAACTTGCCTCAAAGGACTACTCGCCCGGGAAAGTTGAGAGGGACATGATTTTTGTTGGACTCATGGGAATGATGGACCCGCCAAGAGAGGAGGTTTTTGATGCGGTGAAGAGATGCGAGAGGGCGGGCATAAGGGTCGTGATGATAACTGGAGATCACAAGATAACTGCGGTTGCAGTTGCAAGAGAGCTAGGCATGATCAAGAAGGATTCAAAAGTGCTTACAGGAGAGGAGCTGGACAAGCTCGGCGAGAAGGGGCTTGAAAAAGTAGTCGAGCAGGTCGCAGTTTACGCAAGAGTATCCCCGCAGCACAAGATAATGATTGTGAAAGCGCTGAAAGCCAAGGGGCATATAGTTGCCATGACCGGGGATGGGGTCAATGACGCACCTGCCCTGAAAATGGCTGATATTGGGGTTGCCATGGGCATTACGGGGACAGATGTTTCGAAGGAAGCCAGTGACATGATCCTTGTCGATGATAATTTTGCATCGATAGTTGCTGCTGTTGAGGAGGGGAGGGGGATTTTTGATAATATAAAGAAGTTTATAAGGTACCTGCTCTCGTGCAACGCCGCTGAAGTTCTCACGATATTCTCGGCTCCTCTGCTCAACCTCCCGATTCCTCTTACTCCCCCCCAGATTCTTATGATGAACCTTGTGACAGATGGGCTGCCTGCGCTTGCGCTTGGGGTC
>JAPLWT010000060.1 GCA_026396455.1 Microcaldota archaeon
GTTCTCTCTTGCTTTCCTGCGCGGCTAGCTATTTAAATAAGCGCAGCAAAATAGTAGCATGCTCCTAATGCGCACCTTCAGGAAGGGAAAGGAGAAGATAGTTGCCGTATGCGATGCCGAGCTTATAGGAAAAGTCCTGAGGGAAGGCGAGCTTGTCCTGAACCTTGACAAATACGCCAGCTTCTACCAGGGGGAAGAGGTGGACGACGCGGCTGTCGAGAGGGAGCTGCTCACGGCAACTTCGGCGAATCTTGTCGGGAAGAAGGCAACGGGGATTGCCAAGAGGATGAAGCTTGTGAAGGATTCAGACATGATAACCATACAGAAAGTGCCGCATGTGCAGATATACAAGATGTAGCAGCCGCTAGAACCTGAAGAATATTCTCGCCAGTATCACAATTATCAAAATAACAAGCAAATATAGCGGAGTATTCTTTTGAACTTCACGAATCCCACGGTAATATGCGATATAAAGCGTAGACAATGCGAAACAGAGAACGAAGAGGAGTAATAGATGAAGTGCTTCCCCGTTTCTTATTTGCGTCCATGGAAATCCAGTCAGAATGCCCGTTGAATGGGATATTTCAATAACTATCCACAACGATATTGTCAGTGTTAATGCGAGAAGAATCAACGACAACAGCAAATTCTTGACTCTCCTCCTCCTGCCCCCTCCAGTCACTCTATCGAATATCTTCGTTCTAGTGCGCATCATTCCACCCTCTTGTCCTCAGGATGTGTTGTAAATAATTTATATTCCTCGCTGCCCACCACGTTCTTCACTGGTATGAAAGTATTATTGACGAAAAACAGCCCACTGCCTGGCTCTGCAGTGAGGAGGTAGTTCTTCGTATTCTCATTGAGTTTGAAGGTTGATGTTACATCGTCTATTATTGAAGGTTTCATTCTGAGCAGGAGTTGCCATGATGAGTTTGCCATAACAGCCTTGCCGGCCTTGCTCGTTACAAGGTCATAGACATCCTGCGTTATCAGAACCAGCCCCATGTTGTGGTGCCTGCTAGTCTTCACTATACTCAGAATGTATCCCTCCTCGCTCTCTGTCTGGAGCAGCTTCCAAGCCTCGTCAACTACGAGCAATTTTTTCCTGAGGTCTTTTTTCATCCTATTGTAGACAAACTCCAGTATTATGAACATCAGTATCCTCCTGACCTCTTTCGGAAGAGAGCCTATCCTAAAGGTTATGAATCTGCCATCCAGCTTCTTGATGTTGGTCTGCTTGTTTATAAAAGAGTAGGAGCCCCTAACAAATCTTCTTAGAGATGAGGATATCGCAGTTGCAGCCTCCGCTCTCTTTGCAAAGCTATCCTTCCTCTCCTTTTCAACATAGTTGTATAAATCTGATAAGGTTGGGGCCTCCCTCCCCCATGTCTTAGAGTCATGTGTTATGCCTTTTTTGGCATATATGCTCTCAAACGCCTCATCCAGGAGGTCCTTCATGTCGTCGGTCAGCTCAGATATAAAGAACCTCATGAGACTGTGCAGGAAGAACAGCTTCTCCTCATAGCTCTGCTCCGTTATCTGGAAGGGGTTTATGAACGAATCAGACTTTTCTGAGAATGCTATAACCCTTCCTCCAAGGCTGTTCGTCAAACCTTCGTATTCACCTTCCTCGCTGGGATCGAGCACGATTATGTCTATCCCCTGCTGGAGGGCCCTGCTCAAAACCGTTTTGACGGCAAAGGACTTTCCGCTGCCGGACATCCCCAGCACTAGCCCATTGGCATTCTCAAACGATTTTGAGAAGATGTCGCAGATTATAGGCATCCCATCCAGCTGGTTCTCGCCAAATAGAATCCCCTTGGGCTGCGGCTCTAGATATGCGCTTACGAATGGAAAGCATGCTGCCAGTGACGAGGAGGTCATATTCCTCTTGACTCCGAGCAGGTTGCGCCCGAGAGGTATGCAGCTCTTGAACCCGTCATCCATCCTTTCGTAGGTAATCTGCGGTTTGAGCCTCACTTCGTTGAGCTTCGAGACAACAAGGTCTGTAAGCAAGTCAAGTTTTTCCAAGTTTTCAGACTCTATGCAGACATAGATTGAAAGCAAGAAAGCCCTCTCAGAGCCGGATGTTAGCAGTTCGATTATCTGCTCGGTTGCCCTCTTCTGCAATCTTGTTGAGTGCGAAACTAGCTTGCCCGCAGCCTCGTCAGTTGCTATATCTATAGCCTGCTTTCCCAGAACTTTGTTGTAATACTCGAGGACAGATGAAAAGTTGGTTGGCTGCAGGTACAATGATACATGGAATGCGCCTCTCATGATCATAAGGCTCTCCAAGAAACCGGGGGCAACCAAATCGGGGTATCCTATAACCGCTATTGTGCGGTAGAACTTATTGTTTATCTGGATATGGTTCTTGCTCGTGTTCACATAAGAGGGTGCCACAAGTGCCGCTAACAGAGCAGAGGGGCTACTATAATCGATTTTCTTCTGGCTGAACTCCGAGATACTTTTCATCTCCTCCTTTAGCGGCTCCCATGTCCTCTTCCAATCCTCAGCGAGGGTTATAGGACCGAGATAGCTTGAGCTCAGCTCTGCCAAAGGAGAGAAAAATGATGAATAGAGCGTTATCAATCCATCCTCATCGACTCTCTTAGGTATCAGCCCGACATTTGTGAGCCCCTCCATTACAATCTGTACCCTCTGCTCTAGTATACTGAGTCTATCCTTCTCATTGCCGCTTTCATCTCTCTCAGCACTGATCACAACATTGAAAGTCCTATACATGCTTTTCTCCTTTCCCATTCTGTCCCTGAAGAAAGACTCAAAGGACTTGGTAAATTTTATCAACCGTGGGTCTTTCGTTTCCTCAGCCTTATTCTTTATGTTCTCGAAGAACTCCTCAATATTCAGCTGGTGGGTCTTCGCCACTACCTGCAGGGGGATTACATCAGAAGAGGACGAGCCAGATAGCGAATCCAGAAAATTCTTATACGAGTTGAAAACCGCGCCCTTCTGCTTGTCATCAAGAACCGAGAAATTGATTGGTTGTGTTTGTATGACCGCTTTCAGACCACCATCTTTCATATATGCTACCCCGCCCCTTATCCCCGAAACCCCAACCAGTTCAAGGGCTTTGGAATCCATAAAACCAATTTTTTTCGGCGCTCGCAAGTATGATAGCTTGGTCGAGAGAATCCTCTCCATATCAAAGAACATGAATGCTGCAGAGACAACCGCAATTAACAGCATTAGCAGATAACGCAGAATCCCAACGAACTCCAGTTCGCTGTATACTATGACGATTGCGAATATTGCAAGGAGGGCATATATCACCTGCCTTCTTCTAAGTCCAAATACTATGACTTCCTCATAGTCCCCCACCTCGCGAGGGATTTTCACCATCACTTCACCACCCAATTCTGTTAAGATGAAAAGGTATATTAAGATTGACTTTGGTTTCTTCTTGCTCTCTTGTCAGTATTAATTTCTAATAAGAAAGCAATTAAGAAAGAAAAAGGAAAGTTAAGAGAGCCATCAAGAAAGATGCCAGCACTAGACTGATTATTCCCCCGAAAAAGATACATTTTGCCCAGAACCGAAGGTTAAATCTTGTTTTAAATTCCAGACTGATTAGGTATAACATAGGCCCCATGAGTTGATATGCAGGGATGAGTAAAAATGCAATAAGTAGGCCATAATGAAAATCTCTTAACAATACTGACAAAAGAAGGATGGCACAATCGATTACAGCAAGCAGAAATCCAACAATTCCCGCATTCCTATTTTCATGCTTGTCTTTCTTTTGGTCAAGAGGATGTAAAATTAAAAATGCAGGTATACCTATCACCAAACTACAAACCAACACATAAATTGTTAACGCAATTGGAAAAGTTGCAGGGGACACAATGAACCAAATCAGTCCTAAAACTACCAAACAATCTATACCAATAAGCAATAACCTCCCCTTTGAAATCATAAGTCCACCCAGTTAGTAGTTAGTATCGAGAGGTATATTAAACTTAAGTTGGAGCATGGCGAATACCAATATTTATAAACATGGGAGATAATTAAGAGATGAGGTGGTTTATATGAAAAGAATATTTATCATACCCGTATTGCTTTGCCTGATGCTGCTGATAGGGTGCACTCAGACCCCGCCAGCAAATAACCCGCCAGCCCCAAACCAAACACCGCCTGCAAATGCAACTCCGCCAGCGAACAACACTCCGGTAACTCCAGGAGATAACACATCAATAACTCCGCCACCCAACCCTCCACCAGAGACTCCAACGCAGAACGTCAGCCTGGACCAGCTATACAGGTTCGGCTCGGTTAATAGTTATACATATCAACTCACCTCAACTTCAGGTGGGCAGACGCAATCAATGAACATGACGACATCCATAAGCGCGGATACCCTTAACGGGGTTGCAGTATGGTTGGAGCAGACCGATGTATCAACGCAGGGAACCACTGTGACCACGAAGATGTGGGTTGACAAGACGACCTACGGGTGCCTGAATATAACAACTGTGATAATATACGGTACCCAGACCATAGAGCAGGCTGGCCAGTGCCCGACATCAGGGCCCAACTCAGCTTCAACAGGCGAGACTGCCCCTCCTCTGACATACATGGGCAAGGAGTCCGTGACTGTGCCGGCAGGAACGTATGTTGCCGACAAGTATACGGCCGGAGGAATGACCTACTGGTCTTCGAGCAGCGTTCCCATACCCCTGAAGTTTGTATACACCGATGGCTCGGCAACGATGGAGCTTGTCAGCTACACTTAGTCCTTTTCTTTTTTCAATCTATTTTTTAAACCTCTGGCTAGAATACCTACTCCATGATGAAGAAGCTCATAGAGCAGAACATATACGCGCTTCTGACAACCGCGACTGTTCTTGCCTCCGGGTTGATAATCTCCCTAGTGTTCACAAGGCTGCTCCCACCACTGGAGTTCGGAATATTTTTGACAGTCATATCATTCACGATGCTATTCACAGGAATTAGTGACTTGGGAGTGCCCAACACACTTATAAAAATTGCCGGTGAGAGCTTCCACTCCAAGGAGGGATGCGCCGGATTCTACGTGAGGTATCTTCTGAAGTGGAAGCTTGCTGCCCTCATAATCGTGAGCTCGGCCCTGCTGCTGTTCTCTGAGGAATTCGCCAAGCTGTTTCTGCACGATGCAGGGCTGGCCTATGTGATGCAAGCAGTTGCAGGTTTAGTCATACTGTACTCCATAACCCAATTCATAGCCTATCTATTCATATCGGTAGGTAAGCTGGAGTACCAATTCCTTATCTCATCTATACTTAATGGTTCGAAGGTGCTGTTTCCGTGGATTCTCATCTTAATACTCGGTCCAAGCCTGACAGCGGTAACATCTGGAGTGCTGCTCTCATTTTTTCTAGCTGCCGTCGCATCAGTCCTCCTCTGGTCCCTGAGGTTCAAAAAGGACCTCGGGTGCGCAATTCCCAGGAGTACGAGGACTGTTAACTCCTTCCTGTTCTACTCAACGGTCATATCATTATCCGGTTACCTGCTAGCGAATATCGATTCACTCCTGCTCAATTATTTCAGCGGGCCCCAGGAACTCGCATTCTTCAGAGTCGGCTACTCTGTGGTTTCGATGCTGGGTTCCCTGCTGCCGATCTCCTCAACTTTCCTGCTTTCCTCCCTTGTCCAGATGGAGGCGAGAAAGGAGAGGGAGCTGCAGAAGAAGCTCTTCGAGAGGAGCATAAAGTACGGAATGCTTGCTTCGATACCGCTCCTGTTTCTCGTATACCTCACCGCAAACAGGGTGATATCATTCTTCTGGCCAAGTAGCTATGCGCCCGCAGCACTGGCGCTGAGGATACTCAGCATTTCCCTGCCCTTCACATTTCTGAGTGCGAGTGGGATATGCGGCAGCCTTCTCATGAGCAAGGGCAGGATGAAGGAGCTGACAATCAACATGGCCATTTTCTATCTGGTAACATGGGCCATAGGCCTTTACCTCATCCAAAGCTACGGGCTGGTCGGGACTGCAGTTACGATTGTCCTCTCAGCAATAATACAGTCGGTTGTGCTCCTGAGGTTCTCGCTGAAGCTTCTTGGGACTCACCTGAACCCCGCGCACTTCATCAAACCAGCTTTACTCTCTTTGATAATTGCTTTCGCCATCATAGTTCTGAACCCAGTCATCAAAAGCACAATGCTGCTCTTCATAATCGCGGGAGCTCTCTTCTGCATATCATACCTGCCGCTTCTGGACGCAGATGATAAAAAGCTCATAAATGCCCTTCTATCAATTGTAAATCTAGGTCCTCTCTTTTGAAAGTTTCAAGCAGACTTCCCCAAACCTGTCCATGAATTTCTTCCAGGAGAATTCCCTCTCAGCATACTTTCTTGCTGCCTTCCCCATCCTCTCCGCCTCTTCTTTATGCTCGGAAAGGTAATTCATTCTCTCGACCATCTCATCGGTATTATTCACAAGATAGCCCACGCCATCCCTGACCAGCTCCCTTGGCCCGCCCTCATTTATGGCTATGCATGGCTTGGAGGATGCGAATGCCTCGAGCGGTATGAGCCCGTAATCCTCATTTACTGGAGTGTAGAGCACGCAGAGGCAGTTGGAGTACAGCTCAACGATCTTTTCTGTCGGTAAATCCAGCATTATCCTTCCATCGTTTCCCAGTATGTCCTTAATCTTATTATAGTAAGCAACATGCTCCGGCCTATCCCTGTCCAATGAGCCTGCAATTACAAAATTCCACCCCTTATGCTTCCTCCTGAATTTTTTGAATGCCTCTATCGCCATCTCGAAATTCTTCTCAGGAGCAATCCTTGATGGGTAGAAGAAATATTTCCCGTAATCTCCTGCGTGAAAGTTCTCATAATCCACGCCAGGCATCAGAATCTCGCTCTCCCTCTGCAGGTATCTCCTTATCCTCTTCTGGACATTAGCGCTTATTGCGAATATATGTTCAATCTTTGGAACAACCGAAAATTCTATTCTCCTGTAAGGCTGGATGAAGGACCAGTACAGTGCCTTCTGGACGGGATTTCTCCTGCTCATCCTCCAGCCATAAAGGTCGAATGCCTCCCTGTTAGGCGAGAAGCAGTACCATACCACCGGGCTGTTCCTGTTCCTTATCCATTCCGATGGCGTCCCTTGGGCGTTGACAACATCGTAATCATCAAGCTTGCTGCAGTAGAACTGTTTTCCAGCCACTGCTGCGCTCCCAACCCTCTGCGGAAGAAGGGAGGCGATAGGCCACAGCCTGCTTCCCATCACTTCAACATCAACTTCCCTGAACTCGGGGAATGTGTTCTCAGGCTCGTAAGTTGAGCAGTATACCTTAGCATCAAAATGCTGGGCAATCTTCAGGACAACCCTCTCCGCCCCGCCCCTCAGCCTGAGGAATGGATGCACAATGGCAAGTTTCATTCAAAACCCTCGTAAGCCTTTCTCAGGCCTTCCTCCAAACTCACCTTGGGCTCCCAGCCCAACAACTTCTTTGCCTTGCCTATGTCCGCAACAAGTTTAAGCATATTGTCCGGCTTGTTCATGCTTATAAGCTCCGGGTGCTTACAGCTTATTCCGGAAAGCAGATCTGCAATCTCCTTTGGCGTGTGGGTTTCGCCGCTTCCTATGTTGAAACATTCTTCAGGAAAATTCACTGCGAGCAGCATCGCATCAACTGCATCGTCAACATAGATGAAATCCCTCTCCGAATTGAGATTCCTGAGCTTTATGCTTTTTTCACCAAGGTTTGAGAGAATTGTGGGGATGAGGTAATTCCCTCTCTGGCCAGGCCCGTATATGTTGAAGAACCTCATGATTGTTGCCCCATATGTCATGCATATATGCTCGGCAGCCACCTTGCTTCGCCCGTATGTGGAAAGCGGTTTAAGCGGATGGTTCTCATCAACTGGCGTGTACTCAGGAATGCCATAAACGTGTGCCGAGGAGCTGAGCAGCATCCTCCCAACCCCGCTTCTCCTGCACGCATCCATCACATTCAAGCTCCCGTAGGAATTGACGAGCAAAGCCATCCCGGGATTCTCCTCGCAAACTTTCGGGTCCGCGATTGCCGCAAGGTGAAATACAACTTCATAACTGTCAAAGTTTAGAGAATCCGGCTTTGTCACATCAATGTTAATGAAATTGCTCCAGTTTCTCCTGTTCTTGCTCGCAATTGTCACATCCGCGCCAAGCTCCCGCAGCCTAGAGGCTAGGCGCGAGCCTATAAACCCGTCCCCTCCTGTCACGAGGATATTCTTTCCACTCCACTCCATCAACATTCCTCTATTTCGAGAAGATTCTCATTCTCCAAGAAGTAGTTTATCAGATCCTTCAGGGTTTTCTCAAAAGGTATTTTTGGCTCCCAGCCCAGCTCCTTTTTGGCTTTTGAGTAATCGCACTTTAGAAACATCACTTCTGCCGGCCTATACCTGCTCTTGTCTATCTCCACATTCATCTTCCCTTTGAGCCCACCTGCTTTTATTGCCATTTCCGCAAGCTCCCCTATGCTTATGTTCTTCCCGCTTCCAAGGTTGTAGACCTCCCCGCTCTTACCCTTCTCAACCGCGAGCATGTAGCCTCTCGCTATGTCGCGCACATCAGAGAAATCCCGCTTGGGCTCTGGATTACCTATCACCAGCTTCCTCTCCTTCAGTTTTATGCCTCGGGCAACCTGTCTTGCTATGATGCTGGTCACGAAGTGCAGGCCCCTTCTGGGCCCAGTGTGGTTGAATGCCCTCGTCCTCACAACAGGTATATTGTAGCATTTGAAATGCGTGTAGCACATGTAATCGCCAGCAACCTTTGATACTGCGTAGGGCGATAGTGGTCTAAGCGGGTTTGTCTCTTTTATCGGGAGCTCATCCTCAAGAGC
Organism: Microcaldota archaeon; assembly: GCA_026396455.1. Classification (GTDB taxonomy): domain Archaea; phylum Micrarchaeota; class Micrarchaeia; order Burarchaeales; family Fermentimicrarchaeaceae; genus Fermentimicrarchaeum. Next base: position 8,847 of record JAPLWT010000060.1, read on the forward strand.
AAGGCCGTACTCCTCGGAACTCCCGGCGAACTGCATCTTCTCGATCCCGTCATAATGCCTCAGAGCCTCAAGGACATTAGCCGTTCCTATTATGTTTGTCTTATACGTATCATAAGGGGCTTGAAAGCTCAGAGGGACATAGGATTGCGCAGCTAGGTGGAAAAGCACGCTTGGCTCGCTCTCCTTCAGCGCGCTCAGTATGGATGGCATGTCCGCGAGATTGCCCTCGAATACCTTAATCTTGCCCCTCATATGCGCTATATTCGGGTAGTGCGGAACAGCATGCCTCCTCAGCAGGCCATAAACCTTGGCTCCCATCCCGACCAGCTTCTCTGACAGATGCGAACCCATGAAACCAGTTATACCGGTTATAAAGACATTTCTACCTGCCCAGAAAGACTCGGATGGTTCTGCCAAAGTATCACCTCGATGGATTCTACCCCAATTTCTAGAATATCACATCAAAGCTTTATAAACTATCCCGGAATCAGGCTTTTAGTTTATTCCGCAGGAATGAACATGTAATCAGAAAAGCCCTAAAGGGTGAGATGAAGAACACGAAGCAGAGGGAGGGCAGAATCATTCTCGAGATGTAGGACGCAACAACGAATTCAATTACTAAGATTAGGAATAGCAGGGCAAGAATGTAGAGGGATATAATATTGACAAAGCTCAGCAGAACGCATGCGACAAATATAAGCCAGAAGAATGGATAAGGAGGGTAGATGAGCACAAGTGGATTCTCTTTTATCAAGTTATACGTAGAAACGCCCTTTCCAACATATCTCGCCTGCCTTGCAATCTCGGATAGAGTTGACGGCTCCACATGACGAAGGTTCACAAGAACTACCGGTATCTTTGTCCTTCTGGCGATTCTGTCCCCAAGCTCCCTGTCTTCATAGTAGAATATCTTCTCGTTGAAACCCCCCATTTCTTCAAACAGTTTTCTCCTCACCCCGCTGACGTAATTTATCCTCATGCCGCTTGCCCTAAAGAATAGGTTGCTCATCATCGTCCTAACACCCTGGCATTTCTGCAGGAATGTTTTGTAGTCTCCGCCATACCCACTGAGCATAGCCCCTACCTTCTCATTCTGAAAAGTCTTCTCAAGCTTGCTTATGAAGTCTCTATCCTCCACAATTATGTCCGCATCGAGGAAGTAAACAATGTCCCCTTTCGCAGCCTCCGCACCCCTGTTTCTCGCAAAAGCAGCAGAATGCCCATTATCAAAGTTGAGCAGCTTGACTCCCCTGTCCTCTCTCCCAAGCCTCTCGACTATCCTGCGGGTCCTGTCAGTGCTGCCATCGTTCACAACAATTATCTCATATGGCTTAGTCGTCTGGTCCAAACAGCTAAGCACGCACCTCTCTATGACATCCTCTTCATTACGTGCTGGGATAATGATGGAAACTTTAATCCTCTTCCTAATAACATCACCTCAACATCATAATATCGTCATTTCTTCCCAACATCCTTAACACAAAGCATCTGGAAAGCATGCTCAGGAAAATGATACGCGAAAACTTGGGTTATATCGGAAATAATCCACCATAAGTAATGGGCGTAATGGCTGATGCCGTCCTTTCCTTGCAGGTGAGCCAGCTTTCCTCTCCCCCTCAGAAGTTTAATCCCGTTAATCCCGACAACCCTATACCCTCTCTCCCTCATCTCAGAAACGGTCCAGCCGCATTTGTGGATTTGGTGGACATTCTCGTCACGCATCTCATCACAAAAAAGTCCATTTGGAGTGAACACTATCACCTTTTTTTTCGCAATCCTCTCCATCTCCCTAAGAAGTCTCTCGCCCTCCTTCTTGGTGAGGTGCTCTATCAGGTCCAAAGCCAATACGATGTCAAATGATTTTGGTTTGAACTTCAGCTTTCTCACATCCATGAGGAAATATTTATTGTGTATACCCTTACTCCTACTTTCCGTTATGTACGGCTCGTATACATCTACGCCTACGGAGCTAAACTCGTTGGAGAAGTACTTAACGGGCGATTCTTTTCCGCATCCCAAATCGAGGAAGCTTTTACACCCCTCAAACTCCCTCCTCAGCAATACAACTATGTTCGGGAATAACTTTACGTAGAACTTCCAATAAAATGATTTCAGAATTCTCATCTCAGCACCTTTTCATACATTCTTAAGTATCCATCCACCATTTTTTCAACTGTAAAATTAGAAGTTAATCGCTCATAAGCTTTGCTGGCAAGTTTCTTAGAAGCTTTTTTATCATTCAACAGCTTCTCTATTCCTTCCGCGAGTTTTACTGGATCTCTTGGCTCAACGAGGACTCCGCAATTCCCAACGACTTCGGGTATGCTGGCGACTCTTGATGCCACTATCGGGGTTTTGCACGCCATTGCATCGAGCAGTGTCATGCCAAAAGACTCGGAAAAGGATGGGAAGACAAACGCATCGCTTGCAGACATGTACTCAAGCTTCTTTTTCTCATCCAGCGTTCCAGCGAAGACGACCTTCTCCCTTAAATTGAGTTCGGAGGTCAGCCTCCGCACCTCCGCCTCTCCCTTTCCCTCTCCAGCCACCACAAGCTTGACGTCATAATCCCCAAGCATTGCCATGGCGTTTATGAGAACTTCAATTCCTTTCTCTTTAATCAGCCTTCCCATGAAAAAGAGGAGATGCTCGCATTCGATTTCATCTCTCAGGTTGGTTTTAATCCTGTGTACCTTGCCCGGGTCTATCCCGTTGTATACAACGGCTATCCTCTCTTCGGGTATCCCGTAATTCTCAACAATCTCTCTTTTGCTTGAGCGGGAGACCGCGGTAACTTGCTTCGCACTCCTGAAGCCGATATTCTCCAAGTTCGATGTGACAATGGAGTTGTATACCTTAGAAAAGAGGGGCCGGGTATCCCAAGTCCTGTTTAGGAAACCCTTGGTAGTCCCATGGGCTGTGGCTATGGTTGGCTTATTTTTTATAAATCTAAGAGTACCCGCAGCCCAAGCATGCGAATGTACAATGTCAAAACGAGCTTGGGATTTCAGCAGCTTCCTCAGCAGAATTGTTGAGATGGTCAGTCTGGCGAACAGTGGGATTATCCTCATCTCCTCCTCTGAGAGCGATATTACCTCTGTTTCAACCCCCCTCTTCATCAATCCCAGATTCAAGGAATAGAGTATGGACTCTACCCCTCCCCTTAATCTAAAAGAAACGGGATATGGATTAAGCAAGCAAACTCTCACGATTTCAACCCTCATTTTTACAGAAGTTCCAATCCAATGCTGTCCTCCCCATCTCAACAGCGATTCACTCGGGCATCATCCGTTTCTACATTATTGACGTCATCTTTATTACTTTTATGTGTTCAAACCGTAGAAAATTCCAAATGGCACCGCTGCCAACCTCAAAACTCTTATCTACATTTCTTTCAATTGAACTCCTAGCTACCTTCCGAAGATCATTTGAGCATAACATAACTCACCTAACCGTATGGTAATAAAAGCAGGAGTGATAAAATAAGCTCTGTTCTCGGCACTAGGTAACCTAATGGTTTTATGAAAATCATGATGCTCTCCCCATTCTCGGCAAGAAGCGCAGGGATGAACAGGCTCTATCAGCTAGCAATAAATATGCAGGACGAAGTCCGATTCATACTTCCAAAAAGGGATAAATACGGAGTTTCATTTGATGATTCACGTTTCTACTTTCCACTTGAAAACAAATCTTTCCTAACTCTTCCCATCTACATCGCAAAGTCGCTCCTCCACCTACTCTCCCAAAAACCCGATGTGGTTTATTTCTACAAGTGCCATCCATTCACCTTTCTTCCCACAATTCTCTATAAGTTCATCAACCCAGGCTGCATGACCGTTTTGGATTGCGATGAGTGGGAGTCTGCCACCCTGCGGGACAATGATGAGCCCGATTACAAAATACTTTTCATGGAGTTCATCTCCAAGTTCTGCATCTGGTTTGCAGACAAGATAATCTACGCGAATGAGTACATAAAGAGCGAGAAGATACCTACAAAGTACTGGGGGAAATGTTTCTACCTGCCCAATGGTGTTGACACGAAGAGATTCAAACCATTGAAGGTGAAAAAACAGAAAGGATTCCATATATTTCTTGTCAGCTATTTGTACAAAATAAAGCACATACTATCGGTTGTAGAGATGGTGGACAGGGTGAGAGCAGACATACCCCACTTAGTATGTCATATAATCGGAGACGGACCAAAAAATGGCGAGTTGCAGCAGATAATAAAAAAGAGAAATCTGGAGGGATATTTCAATTTTTTGGGAGTAGTGCCCTATGAGAAGCTACCCGGGCTACTCTCATCTGCTGATGCAATAGTCGTTCCCTACTCACCGTTAGAGGGAATACACTACCAATCAAATGTGAAGGTTTTCGAATTCATGTCCCTAAGCAAGCCCATAATAGCAAGTGACGTGGGTGAGCTTCGCAAGTACCTTGAGAATGGAAAGGCAGGCTATATCGTACATCCTGATGATGCTGCTGAGCTGTCTTGCGCTCTTGTCTCAATCTACAAAAACAAAGCAGAAGCTGCTAAAAAAGCCAGCTATGCTAGGGAAGTTTCAATAAAGAAGAACGATTGGAAGCTGCGTGCAAAAAGCCTTGAACATTTTCTGACCACTTAATGCTCTCTCACTTAAACCCCAGAGCATTCCAGTCCTTGAAAGCAAGGCTGTTGGCCTCTTTGAATGAATTCATCGTGCCGGCGTCCATCCACCAGAATCTTACAACATCAAATTCCGCTTCTTCATCCGCTACATACTGCATATTCAAATCCGTTATTTCAAGCTCCCCCCTTGATGACCTCTTCAATTTGGGTATTATATCAAAAACTCTGTTATCATACATATACACTCCAATCTGTATGAGGTTAGACTTGGGCTTTTTTGGCTTCTCAACTATGCCGGTTATCCTGCCATTCTTTATCTCCACAACTCCGAACCTCGAAGGTTCCTTGACTTTCTTCAAAAGTAGCCTTGCACCACTTTTCTGCCTTCTGAATGAATCAACGTATGGCTTTATTGAACCTCCAAGTATGTTATCGCCGAGTACCACTACTACCCTGTCATCTCCGACAAAATGTTCAGCCAGGCCAAGTGCTTCTGCTATGCCCCCTGCCGTTCTCTGAACTTTGTAAGTTAGGTTGACATCAATCAACCTATTGCCCTCCCTATCAGTCACCCTACCATTCCCAAGTATGTCTATAAAATCCCCTGCATGGCTCTGCCCCGTCACAAGGCATACCTCCCTTACGCCTGCCTCCTCAAGCCTCTTGAGGGGATGATACACCATCGGAACCCTGCCCAAAGGCAACAGATGTTTGTTTGTTATCCTTGTAAGCTCGCCAAGTCTAATCGCCTCGCCTCCAGCAAGCACAACTCCGACTACATCGCTCATATCCTCACCTTATCCCCGAGTGGTTTCCACCACCACTCGTTACTCTTATACCACTCAACAGTGGATTTCAAACCTGCTTTAAAACTCACGTCTGGCTTCCACCCCAGCTTCCTAACTTTACTGTTGTCTATTGAGTACCTGAAATCATGTCCCTTCCTATCCTCAACAAATTGAATCATATCCTCAGGTTTCCCAAGCAGTCGTAGCAGCATCTTCGTTATCCCCAAATTCGTCATCTCCTCAGACGATGCGATGTTGTAGACATCACCAATTTTTCCTTTATGTAAAACAGTGTCTATTGCCCTGCAGTTATCGGTAACATACAGCCAATCTCGCATATTCAATCCATCGCCATATAACGGCACTTTCTTATCCCGAAGTAGGTTTATTACGAAGAGGGGCACGAGCTTCTCAGGGAACTGGTACGGACCGTAGTTGTTGGAGCTTCTCGTTATCATGACTGGAAGGTTGTGAGTCCTGTGATAAGCCATAACAAGCATGTCCGCCCCTGCTTTGCTGGCAGAATAAGGGGAGCTGGGGTTGAGGGGATCGGTCTCCCTAAAGCTTCCCTTCATTGTGCTTCCATACACTTCATCAGTCGATATCTGTATATACCTCTCAACATCATTCTTCCTTGCTGCTTCAAGCAAGCTGTATGTGCCAAACACATCGGTTCTAACAAAAGTGCCGGCTTCTATTATTGACCTGTCCACATGAGTCTCCGCAGCCCCATGTATTATTGTATCAACATTCCTTGTAAGTTTCTCAACAAGCTTTCTGTTGCATACGTCACCTTTTACAAACCTGTACCTCTTGTTGTTCTTGAAATCCAGAGTGTTCTCAATGCGCCCACAATACGTCAACTTGTCCAAGTTGATTATCTCGTAATCTGGGTATTTCTGCAGCATGTAGCGTATGAAATTTGAGAATATGAAACCCGCCCCTCCCGTCACAAGCAGTTTCATCCCATCCCCTCCATCTGTGCTTTCATCCTCCTCAACCCCTCCCCAACCCCCATAGGCTTAATCCCCGTCACCCTCTCAACCTTGTTTGTCACCATCGAAACCTTTTCTGGCCTAACTGCTATCTGGTTTAGTTCAGGAGTAGTTGTGGGGCTTATGAGCTTTCCATCCAGTCCGAACGCATCAGATATTCTCAAAGCGAACTCATACCTGCTCAGGCACTCGCTTCCAGTGACATGGAATAACCCCTTCGCATCCTTCCTGTATAGCGCAAGGAGTATTTCAACTAAGTTGTCGGAATAGGTGGGGTTATTGTGCTGGTCAGTCACTATCCTAATCTTCTCCTTATTACCGAGCTTCTCAATAATCCAGGTCACGAAATTCTTCTTTCCAAGCCCTCCAAACCCGTACAGCACAGCAGTCCTTGCGGTTATATAGTTAACATCCAGCGCCTCGAGCACGTGCTCTGCAACCAGCTTTGTTTTTGCATAATAATTCATGGGCCTTGGCTTGTCCTTTTCGCTGTAATCAAGTTTTTTCCCATCAAATACGTAATCCGTGGACAGGAATATCATTTTTGCCCCAACCCGTTTGCATGCTTCCGCAACGTTCTTAGTCCCATCAACATTCACAAGCCATGCCCCTTCAGGATGCGTCTCGCAGTAATCCACATCCGTGATGGCTGCCGTATCCGCCACGCAGTCCGGCTTTACTTTCTCCAGTACTGAGAAAACTTCATCCCTCTTTGTAATATCCATCCTGTGCATACTGCTTCCCTTCGGCTTGTCCCTGTTGTAGGTTCCGTGCATCTCGTAGCTTCCCTTCCCCAGCTCCATAAGCCTGCCGCCCAGTAGCCCAGTTGCGCCTATAACGAGTATCTTGGTCATTCACTCCCCCCTATTAATATGATAATAACATTTATAAACATTAACATCATATATTATAAACATATTCGAATGGGGTGAGCATATGCTTGAGGGAGTAAAAGTAACCGACATAAAGAAACTGCCAGATGAGAGGGGCTTCTTTGCCGAAGTATTCAGAGAGGACTGGAAAGAGTTTTTGGGGGATGACAAAATAGCGCAGGCCAATCTCTCTATGGTTTACCCCGGCATAATAAAGGCATGGCACAGGCATACGAGAGGGCAGGTGGATTACTTCCTTGTCTTGAAAGGAGCTGTTAAACTATGCGCCTATGATGAGAAAAAGAAGCAGCTCGATGAAATAATCCTCAGCAGCGAGAGGCTGCAGGTAGCGAGGATTCCGGGTCATTACTGGCACGGCTCTAAGGTCATTAGCTCAGAACCTGCCCTGATGATCTATTTCGTAACAAAGCTGTATGACTACAAGAACCCTGATGAGGAAAGGAAGGCTTGGAATGACCCTAGCATAATCGACTCAAAAGCTGGAAAGCCATTCGACTGGAACAAGCTGCCGCATAAGTAAAGCGGCTACCTCATAAACCTGGAGGTAACCTTCACCTTTAGGAAATTGAGTATTCCAACAGTCCACCCTAGTCCCGAAGCTATATCCCAAGCTAAACAAAATGACCAGATCGGAAGTATCAGGTCGAACTTTCTATACTTCCTAAGGTACCGAAGCGCTTTCAGGAAATTCTTTACAAGCAGATATGAAAGCCCAATGGTAAGGGCAAGGGATGGCTGTCCTATCAGCTCGGGCCTCAGGTAATGGAATGCTGCAAAGGCGAGTATGCCAAATATCGAGAATGCTCTGTTCAGAAGGATAGAGATTATATAAAACGGGAGAGTGAGTACCGGGACTGCCCAGCAGATTATTGATGAGAGAACGAAAAGCAGCGTATCGACTTTGTACATCATCCCATACCTCAGAAGCACATATATGCTACATTCTGTTATCTGGAATGCCTTTCTGAAATGATCCCAAACCGTTCTCTCCCTTTTTGACTCCGTAAATCTGTGCTCAACCTTGCATCTATTGTTCCTAATAATCCTGTAGCCAAGTGCCTTAACTTTTTTAGAGATATCCATATCCTCCCCGGCGTTCCTGAACGTCTCATCAAACAATCCAACTTGCTCCAGCACATCCCTTCGGTATGCATCGCACTTATCCGAAATCGTTTCTATGTCTTCCACTCCATCTTTTTTTGCTAGGTCCATGTCCTCGCCTAGATGGTATGCGAATGAGAAGCACTTGTCCGTAAGGTTCAGACCTTTGAAGTTTATGACGTAATCTGAGCTGACTATCCCTATTTCTGGGCTCATCTCAAATGTCGCCACCATATCTGACATCCATGTATCAGACATCGGCACGCTGTCATCGTGCAGTGTCATTATTATACTGCCCTTTGATTCCCTTATGCCAACGTTGACAGATCCAGAAAGCCCCCGATTCCTCTTATTCCTAATGAGCTTGAATTTTTTGAATTTCTTAACAACTTCGGAAGTTCCGTCCTTTGAACAGTCATCCACAACGATAACTTCAAAATTCCCATAATCCTGCTTATCCAGCGCATCCAAAACTTTCCCGATTGATTTCTCCGAGTTGTATGCCGCTATTATCACGGAAACTTTTTTCATCTTCAACCCCAATACGTCCTTTATCTATTTGGTGGCGGTAATATGCCCTCAATCATCCTGTTCGCTTTTCTGTAAGCCTCAATAGTCCCTATATCTAGCCAGTACTTCAAGTTGTAAGCAAGCCCAGCCAGCTCGCCTTCCTGTGCCAGCTTCGGGAATAGACTGCTCTCCATCTTAACCTTGCTGTACGGTATGCGGCTTATCACTTCAGGTTCTATGACATAATACCCCGCATTCGCAAGGTTTGAATGTGCTTTTCCTCCTTCAGGTTTCTCGATAAATTCAGTTATCAGGTTATCCTTCAATGTTGCAACTCCAAATCTATGCACCTCATTCCATGGAACTTTAAATAGGGCGACAGTTGCGCTTCTCCCCATTCTCTTGTGGAATCTAACAAGTTTGTCAATATTCATCTTTGTCACATTATCCCCATATGCAATAACAACAGGCTCGTCTATCTCCTTCTCAACAGCTATCGCTCTAATATCGCCAGCAGTTTCCCAACAGAGGGTGCTCACTGTTTCCACCTTCACATTATCTCTGGGAGTATGAACAAGGTAGCTGCTTATCATATTCTGCATATGCGACACGCCCACGTATATTGTGTCTATCTCCTTGCAGGTTAGCAAATTATCTATAACAAAATCAATAACGGGCTTACCTCCAACAGGAAGCAGAGGTTTTGGTATCCCATAAGTAAGTGGTCTGAGCCGCACACCCTTCCCAGCAGCAAGTATTATTGCCTTCAACGTATCACCTTCCTATACCACGCAATAGTCCTTCTCAAACCATCCTCGAAATCAACCTTGGGCTCCCAGCCCAACAACTTCTTTGCCTTGCCTATGTCCGGCACTCTCCTCCTTATATCCTCGTAGCTTTTCCCATAAAACTCCTCATGGGTAATAAACTCAGGTTTCATCTTTTTCCCGCATAAATCAATTATTCTTCCCGCGAGTTCAACGATTGGCGTCTCCACATCCGTTCCTATATTGATGATTTCCCCAACAGCTCCCTTCTTCTCAAGGGAGAGCATTGTTCCTGCAACAGTGTCACTTATATAAGTGAAGCACCTGGTCTGCTTGCCATCACCATGCACCTGAGGTGCTTTATTCCTGAGAATTCGGTTTATGAATATAGGTATCACACCGCTATACTCGCTTCCATCAGCTCTTGGGCCGTAGGAGTTGAAATAGCGCAGTATAACAACTGGCAAAGAATATTTCTTATAATAACCAAAACACAGGTGCTCGTCGAACGCCTTGCTTGTGCTGTAGCACCATCTGTCTATAACAGTGGGGCCGAGCAGTCTATCCCCTTTTTCAGTCAGTGGCAGTTTCTCGCTCTTTCCATA
>JAPLWT010000040.1 GCA_026396455.1 Microcaldota archaeon
GTCATTCAGGAGCATAATGCATCCCACTGGCACCATGACTTCAGGCTTGAAAAGGATGGCGTGCTGAAGAGCTGGGCGGTTCCTAAAGGGTTCCCTGAGAAAGATGAGAGAAGGCTCGCTGTTCAGACAGAGGACCACCCCATAGGATATGCAGACTTCGAGGGAGTTATACCCGAAGGGATCTACGGGGCTGGAACTGTAAAAATTTACGATAAAGGAAAAGCGGAAGTTAATCTATGGACAGATGACAAAATAGAATTTGAACTTGAGGGAAAGAAACTGAAAGGTTCCTACGCTATGATTAAAACAAGGATGGGCTGGCTGGTTTTCAGAAAGAAAAACAAATAATGGATGCTTAGTACGCTGAGGAATCACCGACCATGCCTGCAAAACCGCATATAAATGTTCCTAAGCGTCAATTTCTTATTAATGCATGCAGTATAACATACGGAGGCGAGCATATGGCTGAAATTACGGGCAAGTTTTTCGGAGCCGGCAGGAAGAACAACAGGAACTGGGTGGCCGTTGATGCTGATGAGGGAAGGATCTTCTTTACCTATCCAAAGGACTTCCCCCCGGATGTCAGAAAGCTCAGGAGAGGCATTAAGGTTACTGTCGAATATGACGACTTGACCAGAGAGATAAAGTCCATAGCTGTGATAAGCGACGCAGAAGTTGCAAAGGAGAAATACGGCAGGTACAGGGACTACCAAGTAAAATTACTGAAAGAATGCATAGAGGATGCGGCGAAGGTAAGCAAGGACAAGGAAGATATGAAGCTTATTGCATTTGCATTTTTTGATAAGAGATGCACACCGCTCGTATACTTCGAGTGAACAAAGCTTAAATTAGAAGCTCAACATTAAGTAGTGGGTGATCAAATAGTCCGGGTCTACAAGGTTGGTGATAACCTAGCATGCATTCTTCCAAAGGTTATGACTGACAAACTCAGGCTCCATGGGGGCGAGGAAGTCGATTTCTACGAGATAAAGCCAGGCATCTTCAGTCTTGTGAGAAAGGATATGGTAGAAAACATATTAAAGGGCCAGATTGGCGAAGTTGAGTTGCCTGCAGAGAGCAAAGAGCTTGGAATGGAGGAGATGGAACTGCTCAGGAAGCTCAACGGCATAAAGTTCTCTGAGAGGATACCTTACAATGTCCACAAGAAACTCAGCCCCAGGGAAAAGGAGGTCCTCTCGAAACTTACCAGCAAAGGGGCTGTTGAGGTATACAAGGGAGGCAAATACTCCAAAACAGGAGTTTATGACATAAAAAATGAAGTCTATAAAATGCTTAAAGGCAGCAAAATCGATGCAAAAGAACTTAGTATCGAAGAGCAGTTCGAAAGGGATGGATATCTCATAATCGAGGACGCGAGAGAGGCTGAGAAAATATGCGGCGAGTTCGATAAGGAGATACGAGCCGGGAATATAATCGGAACAAGAGGGTTCGATAAAAGGTTCTATGTTGCAAGGAAGAGCTTGTTTGTTACCCTTTTCGACAAGGTTAAGCAGAGCATGAAGAGGGGGGCTAATAACGTAAGCGATATCAGCAGGGAGCTGAAAGTAAGCGAGCCAGCCGCTATGGTAGTGCTCGAGATAATGAAGGACAAGGGGGATGCAATAGAGAAGAG
>JAPLWT010000009.1 GCA_026396455.1 Microcaldota archaeon
CGTTCTATCGGGCTTTGCACCTAAAATAGGTCAAAACCGACTCCTGCACATAAATTCAGTCAGTTGCACATAACCCCAAAGCAATTAAATAGAAGAAAAAGCGTAATTTAAGCATGAAGTATAAACTAGTACATGACGAAGGAAAGAAACTAGAAGAGAGCATAAGTGACGCAATCAAAACGGCAAGGCCAATGTCACTTCTATCTGACAGGTTCTTCCAGTCCGGCATGGCAAGGGTTGAGGGAGACTTGATAAAAGTAAACGAAGAGTTCTTCCCGGATCTGCCCTTGAAGAAAGACAAGATTGTAAAGGACTTATCTCTCTTTGTGAATTGGAGCGGAAAGAATGTAGAGGTGAATCTGTTTGGGTTGAATAAGCATGGGCGGGTTGTGTATCTCAATCTTGTGTTTTCCGACAAATACGGCAATACCTACAAATATATCGGTCTAAAAGGTGCAGGCATGCCGGAAAAAAGCGATAAAGGTATTCAGTTTGGTGATCTGATAAAAAGTGGACGTTACTCCCCTAGCGACCCGATTTGGGGTTTGCAGGGATACAGTACGACGATTTTGGACTGGAATGAAAGCAACGAAATTCTCAAGAACGGAGGACAAACTTCTGCACCAATCGCGATAATAAAGTTGAAAGCCGTCATAATGAAAAATGGTGAGAAGAAAAGCGTGGAAGAGTTAAAAGAGGAGGGGCTAATACCAAAGTTTGTGAAGGATGGCGATAGGATGGTTGGATACCAGCCAGTCATCTACTTGAGAGCATTCTCCGAGGTTATGAGGCTCGGGGATGTCGGAAAAGATGATATTGAGAAATTCGCAAATGAGCACGGAATGACCACTGATAACTATTTGGCTTGGTGGGCTAAGAAATTAGCAAAGAATGTTGCGAAGCTTCATAATGCTGGTAAGGCGCATGGGTATCTATTAGAGCAAAACATAACGCTGGATGGGTGCTTTGTTGACAACGAGACTATAAGGAACTTTGGTAAATCCACGGAAATCTCAATGGAAGCGTATGCGGAGGATGCCACTGATATTCTGTGTGATGATACTATCGGCTCATTTGCCATAAGAGCAGGCATAAAATCGTTTACGGAATTCGATGAAATATTTTTGAGGGAATACCTTGAGAACCGCCGGGATATGGAGAAAGTTGAATTCGAGGTTTTATACAGCAAGCTTTCGGATAGCTTCATAAAGGGGTCAAGTGCAGTGCATATTCTAAAAGAGGAATACAAAAAGAAGTTTGGCGAAGAACTTGAAACACGGAAGTTATACAAATCAAGGATCTAAACGCCTTTTTCAGTTGGTTGCTTAAATTAACTCCCAGAAACTCAAATCAAGGGGAGATATTTAAATGACCTACGCATAAATGGGAAGCAGCGATACCATGCCCAAGTTCTATGATAGATTCTGGTCTGACAAGAAAGGGAAGCTGGGGGACTTTGCGCTGAAGTGGCCCAAGCTCAGCAGGTACATCCCAAGAGGAGATGCAGTCATCCTGGATTTTGGATGCGGTAATGGCGAAATCATAAAGGAAATGATGCTGCTGAACCCAAAGGCAAAATACATAGGGCTGGATGTTTCCAAGAAAGCGCTTTCAGCTGCATCCGCAAAACTTCCAAAAGCCGAGTTTCAGCTTATAGAGGATGGAGGGTGCTTCCCCCTGAAATCTGCATCCGTTGATTTCATCTTTGCATCAGAAGTGGTTGAGCACATCTATGACACTGAAAATGCATTTTCCGAAATTGCCCGCGTTCTCCGCCCAAATGGCGGAGTATTGCTCACCACCCCGTACCACGGAATTATCAAAAACCTCCTGACTGTCCTCCTGGCATTCGACAGCCACTTTGACCCTGAAGGGCCGCACATACGCTTTTTCTCTAAAAACTCACTCTTCTCCTGCCTGAGGAAGGCCGGGCTTGAGCCTGTGGAGCACGGGTACTACGGGAGATTCTACCCAGTCCCGCACTCCATATTTGTCCTGGCAAAGAAGAGCTGAAAAGGCGAGATATTTTAAAGGGAATCCACCTAAATGAAAAACATGAGCTACACTGTTTCCGAAGCACTGAAAGAAACGCTCAGTGCACTTATGGCCAACGAACTCTCACAGCTGAAGAAGATAAGCGACAGATGCGTGAGCTCATTTGCCCTCGGAGAAGACAAAGACCTTCTTGAAATCGCAATGCTCTCCTATGTGCTTGCAAAAGTTCTGGAGAAGCCGCGCTACTGGGATAAGAAGATAAAGAGGGATTTTGTTGAGAGGGTTGAAAAGAACCTGCACGACGCAGATGCTTCGCTTGGCGATAACAGACTTGAAGACATGAGGGCGTGCATCAGATCCATAGAGGATGACCTGAAAGCTTTTGACACAGAAGATAGGCGCTATGTAAGCAGCCTGTTCAACAAGGCCAGGCTTAGACTTGCCTCCTATCTCTATGCGCAAGGTTTCTCGCTCAGCAATGCAATTGCCCTCACCGGCACAACGAAGAGCGAGGTGCTTGGTTACTCCGGAAAAACCCTGATGAATGACCGGGTGGGCAAGACAAAATCAATCGAAGAGAGGCTTAAGAATGTCAGGAAAATATTCCAATGAAATACCCGAGGATTCGATAGTCTGCGACTCCAGTTCGCTGCTATCCCTATCCGACTCCTGCCTGCTTTGGGTTATCTCCGGCATGATTGGGAGGTTCACAGGGCGCTTCGTAATATCCAAGGCGGTTGAGTACGAGTCAGTCATACGTCCGCTTGAGATGAAGTCCCATACGCTGGGGGCAATAAGGGTGAAGAAGCTGCTGCTGGACAACGTTATAAAGGTTGTCGATACGCCGAATTCAAAGACGCTCACTTCTGAAATTCTTTCGCTTGGCAACGACCTGTTCTACCTCGCAGGTAAACCGCTAAAGCTCATCCACGAGGGGGAGACCGAGACGCTTGCACTAGCTATAGACTTGGGCTTGAAGAATATTCTGATAGACGAGAGGACAACCAGGATGCTCATAGAAGCGCCGCTTGAGATGAAGGCGCACATGGAGACGGAGTTCCAGAGGAAGATAGACATAAACGGGAGGAATCTCAACAAGTTCATTGACATGACGCGCAACCTGAATCTTTTCAGGAGCACAGAGCTCGCCATCATCGGATACGAGAAGGGCTTCTTCAAGGATTACGGGGAGATGGAGAAGCGCGCAATAGAGTCAGCCTTGTATGGGCTGAAGTTTGCAGGCTGCAGCATAAGCTTCAATGAAATCGAGGAATATTGTAAAACGCTTTGAGGTGTTGCTTTGGAGCAGAGCTCCTTGAACGATTTTTCCGAGAGGGAGAAAAGGACAACAGTGGAAATATTCGTGGATGAGAAGGAGAACCGGGGAGCTATCGGAGAAATCCTGAAGGAGCTGGGCGCGGTTGTCAGAGTGAAGACTCTGCCGGTTGGCGACTTCATAATATCTGACAGAGCCGTCGTTGAGAGAAAAACCCGAGGCGATTTCGAGAGTTCCATAATCGACGGGAGGCTTTTCAAGCAGGCAGAAAACATGATTGACAACTTCGAGAAATGCATTGTCATAATCGAAGGGGAGAGCTTTGAGGAGAGGGTTAACAGGAATGCCCTCCTAGGAGCAATCTCCGCTCTTATTCTGGATTACGGGATACAGGTCTTCTTCACCAGGGATTTAGAGGCTACCGGGGAGATGATATTCAACCTTGCGAAGAGGGAGCAGCTGGGCAAGGGGAGAGTTGTGAGGCTGAAGGGAAGCAAGAAGGTTCACACGATGGCCCAGCAGCAGAGGATGATTGCGGAATGTCTCCCGAATGTAGGGCCGAAGCTCGCCCTGGCTCTCCTCAGGAAATTCAAAACAATCGAAAACATAGCAAAGGCAAGCGAGCGGGAGCTGATGGAAGTCGAAAAGATCGGCAAGAAGAAAGCCAAGCTCATAAGGAGAGCGCTGAGCGAGGAGTTCTGCGAATAACACGATAACGATTTCTTGGATGTCTCCTATTACAGCCAGCTATCTCTCAAGTGCCAGCAGTGCAATCCTCTCAAGCAGCAGTTCCTCAAGCGCGTAACATCCACACTTATCCTCGCTTATCCCAAAGCTGTGCTTTATCCTTTCCGCCTTCTCCCTGCTCATTCTGAGGAGCTTCTCATCCTCCTCTGCTCTCAGGTCCTCCAGCACTTCCCTCTCCTTGCCCTTTTCTATAAGCAAAACAACTCTGCTCGGGTTCTTGACCCCAACCCTCTCGACAGCTTCCCCTATCCTCCTTGTCCCAGCAGCCCAGAGAAGCAGCTCGCTCTCCAGCCTCCTCGCAATGGCCCTTTTCCCAGCAAAAGCCTTAAAAGCATGGTGAGCTGAAAATATAAGATGGTTTTCGGAGAGGACCATATCTGGGTCGAAGGCTTGGATGACAGCGTTTCTCCTTCCTGAGATTTCCTTCATTCTGGAGAGAAGCTCTTCAACGTCCCTGAACTTCGTCCTTGCTGGCACAACTCTGAATTCCATATGTGGAATATTCGACAAAGTTATATAAAAAGGAGGTTTGGTATGGAACAGTTTCACGGAAAGCCAAAGAGGAAGACAAGCGGTAGCGGAAGGAAGCAGAGGAAATTCAGGGATAAGCTGCTGAGCGAGTTGGGAGGGCCATTCGCAAGCACAAAGGTTGATGAGAAAAACGAGGGCAAGTTTGAGAGAGGAAGAGGCGGGACTCTCAAGGTGAAGCTAAAAAGAGCTAATTTCGCAAACATATCCACTCCCGAAGGGATGAAGAAAGCAAAGATTAAATCGGTTGCAGAATCACCCGACAACAGGCACCATGCAAGGATGAACATAATAACAAAGGGGGCAGTAATAGAAACGGAAATAGGCAAGGCAAGAGTGACGAGCAGACCCGGGCAGGATGGAGTTGTGAATGCAGTTCTGCTGCAAAAGTAGCTTCTTTTTTCATTTTCAACTGACGGCAAATTTTTATACCCCCCTGCTGGATACTACTCATGGAAACCCTTGAGACATTCGAGCCCGCCCTTGCTGAGAAGAAGCTTAGAGAGAGTTGCGAGGATAACTTCTGGAAAGCCTCCTCTCACAAGCTTCATCTGCTTGGAAATTCCCTCAGAAACTATTCAAGGGACGTTATAGAACCTAAAATAAAAAGCTGCGACGAGCTTCTGAAGAAATCTCCCGATGAATTGAAATTCCTCAGTTCAATCATAGCAAGAATAACCAAACTTTTCAAGAAAGTAAGCCCTAGGGAAGATGAGTGGATGCTTCAATCCTCTTTCGAGTTGAGGGACAGGCGCTCTGAACTCACGGAACTCAAAATAAACCTTGAGAATGCTGCAGAGAACCTGAGCAATGTCGCCTATTGGTCCTCTGTGAGGGCGAACGACAGGTCGGACTCCCAGGCAGAAGTCTCCCTAACAATGCTCCTTGAAAAGAACCCCAACCTTCAGGAGTGGGTCGATTTTGGCATAGGCCTGAAGACTCCTTCCGGGAAGATAGTGGGCAACTCGTGGCAAGGCCTGACGCTTGGTTATCCAGCCATAAGAGCTGCCTTTGAGAAATCCCTTGGCTCAAAGAAGACAATAGCATCAACCATGGTGGAGAAACTAACAAGAGGAATGCTTTAGCAAAGAAAAAGAAAAAATAAGAAAAAAAGGAAATTGTTGACTTTTTATCCTTCTAAACAGCTGGAGTTTCGGCTTCACCGACTTTCTCTGCAATTGCGCATGTTCTCTTCACGTCGGTTATTTTCACCTTTATCTTATCTCCAACCTTGGCATTGGGGACAAATATAACAAACCCCTCAACCTTTGCAATTCCATCCCCCTTGGATGCAACTGCCTCTATTGTCACTTCCCTCTCTTCCCCAACCTGAACAGGTTTAGGGCCAAAATCGCTTCTTCCAAATTCCATACTTTACACCTCTTCTTTTAAACGTCAGAAATAGCTTTCCTTCCTTTCTGCATCAGCAGTCAGACAGTACGGCTTTCCTTCCGTTATGGTCTAATATATGGATTGCTAAATTTATAAACATATCTATAGTGGATTCCGGGGGGGGGCTTTTCAACGCTCATCCACGGGCCTTAGAATCGGTTATCTTGAGAAGCTCTATATCGACTTTGCTGCCGTCCCCCAGCTTCAGCTCCCTTCTCAGATTGTGCCTTGAAATGATCTCAATCGTATCCGAGCTGTAGTGCGACCTCTCGGGGAGGGCAATAGCTCCCTTCACTTTGCCGTTTATCACCACTGGAAAGCACTTCACCCTCCCGAGCACCCTGTTGCCAAAGCTGAACCCATCCACAGTAATTCCCTTCATCTTGGTAAGCAACAGCTTCTTGTTGATGTCCCTGATCACCACATTGAGAGTCCCCGGGAAAGGAGTGAAACCCAGCCTTTTCTTGAACTGCTTGACATACTGCGGAAGTGAAAGGTAGTACCTGCCGTCTTTCAGTCCGGATATGACTGTTCCAGAAATGTTGACAGGCAGCTCCTCCCCAAAAGAGCTTTTCATGAGGAAGTACAGCCTCATGAGTTCATCCAGTGCTCTGTTGGTCAGGGAGATGCACGAGTGCCCCCTCTCAATGAATCCTGCCTTCTCAAGCTGTATTACCCACCTTGAGGTGCTCTGCTGCGAGATGCCCAGCTCCTCTGCGATATCATTTGTCGTTGCGAAAACTTTTCCCGTCCCTCCACCTGCTTGGAGCAGCAATAGGAGCAAATCAAGGTGCGTTTTCTTCAACATATGCACTACCCCAATTGACATACCTCACTGAATATGAGTATAAACTGGCTATCTCTTTTTTAAATGCCCGAACCACAGCAGATAGAGTGTTGTTATCTCCACAAGTATGAATATAAGCGATACGTTTATCGAGAGAAGAGTCCACAGAGTAGCTCTTGAAATGTCCACGTCACTTACTGCCCCTGGCTTCAGCAGCGTGAAGGGGTTAGCCATAGCCATGACATAAAGCGTAGTCACAACTGGGAAAAGCACGAAAAATATTTGCAGCCAGTATGACTTTATGCTCCAAGAGCGAAACCTATATTCACTAGGCATCCTATCACCCAAGAGTAGTTATAGTTCCGTATATATTAAGCTTACTCTGGAAAGTGGCTTTTCACATATTCGTATGCTTTCACTGCAGCAACTGCCCCTTCCCCACAGGCAGCTATGACCTGCAGTATTCCGCCTGTTATATCCCCAGCTGCAAACACGCCCGGCACTTTCGTCCTCTGCATGCTGTCCACCTTTATGAAGCACTTCTCATCCAGCTCCACTCCAAGCTTGGAAGCAAGCGAAGACGTTGGCGTATTCCCAACATACACGAAGACCCCGTCGACCTGCAGCTCGGTTGTCTGCTTGCTGTTCACATCTTCCAGCAATATACTTTTAATGGAGGTATCCCCCCTGAACTCCTTTGGTGCCATGTTGAGCATCAGTCTCACACCGCTTTTCTTAAGTTCTGCCTGAACCGACTCCTCAGCTCTGAACTCACTCCTCCTGTGTATGAGATATACCTCCGATGCAAACTGCGTGCAGAATATTGCTGCCTTCAGTGCAGAGTCTCCTCCCCCAATGACCGCAACTTTCCTTCCCTTGAAGTTCTGGGCATCGCAGCTTGCCGAGAATGAAATTCCTTTTCCCATATATTCATTCTCACCGCAGATGCCAAGGTTGCGGCATTTTGCGCCTGATGCGATTATAACGGATTTCGTCTCATACTCCGCATCAGAAGTCCTAACAACAAAATTGCCCCCTCTCTTCTCGATTGAGTTCACCTCCTCCCTCTTAATCTGAACTCCTGCATCCCTTGCATGCTCGACAAATCTCTTTGCAAGCTCCTTTCCCTCAATCTTCCCGAATCCGGGGTAATTCTCAATCCAGAATGCATAGAGAAGCTGCCCGCCTGGCTCACCTGCTTCCAGGACTAGGGCATTGAGCTTCCTCTTCACCGCAAATATGCCCGCAGTCAAGCCTGCAGGCCCGCCGCCTACAATCACAACGTCATGCATCATAACACCAATGTATTTTTGCCGGGGTTTTTAATAATTACATACAGTAAACATTTATTTACTCCATGAGAAATTGAAACATGCGACTGGATGCTGCCATGAACCTTAAGATGGGCGGGACTGACATAGCTCTGGATGGATGCGGAAGGGCTAACTGCTTCGTATCCCATGCCCACTCCGACCATGTCTCCGCGCTAAGGTCGAGCGGCAAGAGCATACTGGCTTCGGAAGAAACCCTTGCTCTGGCGGGCCATTCCGGAGATATCTCGCATTTCAAGTGTGATGGAGTGAAAGTCAAGCTTCTGAATTCAGGCCATATACTCGGCTCAAAGCAGCTCAGGGCAGAATGCAACGGAGAGAGCTTCCTTTACACGGGAGATTTCAAACTGCACGATTCACTCACAATGAAAGGTGCGGAAGTTGAGAATTGCGATGTGCTGCTGATGGAGAGCACATACGGTTCCCCGGAGATGGTCTTTCCTGAGAGGGACTTTGTATACTCCTGCATGGCGAGGTGGGTGCGGAGCAACCTCGAGAGGGGGGCAATAGTCATGCTTGGCGGCTATTCGATTGGAAAGGCTCAGGAGCTTGTGAAGCTTGCAAACGAGTATCTGGGGATAGCCCCAGTTGTGGAATCCAATATAGAGAAAGCGTGCAGCGTATACGAAAAATTCGGGACAAAGCTTGACAGGATTCCTGTCAGGACTGACGAGGCTGAGGAGATTATGAAGCACGAATTCCTCTCAATCGTCACTCCCCCTTCAGCAAGCAGGAGCTTCTGCAGCAAGCTCGAGGGGATATACAACAGAAAAGTTGTCTGCGCTGTTGCCAGCGGTTGGGCCCTCAGGTTTGCCTACTCTGCAGACAGGGCATTCCCCTTGAGCGACCATGCGGATTTCAACCAGTTGATTGAGTATGCTGAGAGGAGCTCTCCAAAGAGAATATACTGCACCCACGGAGAAACTATTAGGCTTGCAAGCGAGCTGAGAAAGAGGGGCTATGACGCAAAAGAGCTGAGCAAGGCCTCGCAGATGACTTTGGAGGAATTCTCGGAGGGGGACTGATGCTTTTCGTCTACATGACCTTTCCAACCGAGGGGGAAGCAAGGAAAGTCGGCAAAAGGATTGTTGGGGAAGGGCTGGCCAGATGCGTCAACATCATACCTGGCATGGAATCCCTCTTCATCTGGAAGGGCATGATGAGGAACGAAAAAGAATGCATCCTCATCGCGAAAACAGCTGAGAGAAATTACGCAAAGCTTGAGAGCAGAGTGAAGCAGCTCCACTCCTACGGAATGCCGTGCGTGATAGCTTTCAAAGTTTCAAAAGGTTCGAAAGAATTCGTCGGATGGGTTGATGGCAAGGAATAATTTAATATACATATACCCAAATAGATTCGGGGTGGAAGAAAATGAAAGAATTGACAGTTTTCGCTGAGGACCGAGTTGGCCTTCTGGCTAAGATTTCGAATAAGATGAATGAGAACAAGGTTAACATAAACTACATTTCGGGGGAGAGCATAGGGGGCACCGCAGTCATACACCTTGTTGTGAAGGATGCCGAGAAGGTGAAGAGGATACTGGAAGAAGCAGGCTTCCTCACGGCAGTATCCGACGTGCTGGTGCTGAAGCTCCTTGACAGGCCCGGGGAGATGGGTACCGTTGCAGCAATACTCGCATTCAAGGGCGTGAACATAAGGAGCATCTACAGCCTGGAGAAGAAGGGAAAAGAGGGAATATTCGCATTCAAGGTGGACGACATCAAAAAGGCAAAGGAAGCAGTGAAGAGCTACGTTTACACAAAGATAGATTGAGCGGTAAGTAACTTTCCTTATTCCTGTTTATAACCCAGATTTCAAACTAGCTGTTATATTGACACCCTGCTGATAGCCCCGGTCGGATTCGAACCGGCGTGTGGAGCTCCAGAGGCTCCCATCCTTGACCACTAGATGACGGGGCTGCGAGTAGTTTTAGCTCATTCCACTTTTAAACTCTTTTCCTTTTCTTCCAGCCCATACCCTCTTGGGAAGTAGATGAAGTTGGATGCGAAAAGCCCGCTCATCACATCCCCTCCTTTTTGGGGTATGCAGTAGGTTAGCTCCTCTGTCAGGGATACGGGCTCCTTCACGCATGGAAACTTGGAGCGGAAGTGCATCTCCAGCAGGTCTGAGTTTTCCCCATAGCCCACAAACGTGACTTTGAATATTGCGTCATTGGTCCGCCTTGCATTGTTGCACATGTTGACTATTGTGCGTGCTATGTGCTCCCTGCGCGTATCAATCTTGACAGGCAGCTCCTCAAATCTCTCCTGCCCGTATATCGCGCCCTTGCTCAAATCATGCACCGGTTTTGTTGTGAACATGCTTGCAACAACATTGCTCAGCAGAACGAACGATGATACTCTCTTCTCCTTCCTAATATACCCATCTCTCTTGCCAGTCTTTATCTCCTTCTCGTAAAACAGCCTCTCAGCCTCAAGCTCAGCCTCTGAAGCAGGGATGAAGGAAACAAGCATCTTTGCATCATTGTTCTTCATAGCATGGTACACATCCGCAAGATTCTCGGGGTTGTAGTACATCCTTGACTGCATCAGCAATGAGTTCTCTGATGTATCAAAGTTGTTCACAGCACCCTCGGGAAGCGGGAAGGCGGCATACTTCCACAGTGTTCTGGCGTCTATATCCTCGTCCAAGCATTCGGTGAGATACTCAAACTCCAGCCCCTCTATGCCCCCAAATATGCTTTCAATCACCTGCCTCCTGGCGCCTACTGTAACAATATATTCCTTATCCTCTTCAAAGTCGTAAAGGATGGAGAAGGGTATGCCCTTGAATTTCCTTGTGAACAGGCCAGGAATGTTGAATGCATCACTGGACCTTTTCAGAATGAAAAGATGATACCCTGGCACAACATGGCTGGAGCTACCTTTCTTGAAAGTTATATCAAATCCATCCTTGCCCGTCCTGATGGTGCTTGAATGCGCTCCGGGTTCATTTCCCCCAATAATGCCAAATTGGCTCATGAGTATATTCTGCTTTGCAGCATTTAAAAGATATATGTTTTTATACCCGAATAAATAAAGCAACTACATGAAAAAAATAACTATCCTGTTGGCTGTCCTGCTTCTAGCAGGTTGCTGCGGATTTCTGTCTCTGGGTGGTTCAAAGGATTTGTTCGAGCTAGTGCCAAAAACTGCGGACATCATTATCATAGCGCGACCATCAGCAATTCTCAATGACTCTGACCTTTCATCATATACCTCGGATATGCAGAGTCAGGTAGATACGATTCAGCAGAACAGTGGTATGGACCCGATGAAAATAGATAGACTTGCGATATTCATGACTTCCAGCTCCATGGACTCCCAAACAACATACATGGGCGTTATTATACGTGGGACCATAGATAAGGGTAGAGTTCTAAGCAATTTGAGCAGCACCAATACAATAACCAACACTACCTACGAGAATAGTTTAGTTTATAAAGCATCTCCAAAAGGGGGTCACGGAACTCCCGTCTACTTCGCTTTCCTTGATGACAGTACTCTTATTGTAGGGACTCAGGATGCCGTTCGGAATACAATTGACGTGAACAGTGGAAAGATGGATAGCATCAAAAGCAACCAGAACTTCAGCCAGATGTATACCTCATTTGACAAGAACTCTATCGTCATGTTGCTGATGGCCGACTCCTCAACTGTGAAGGATTACATACGCAGCATGGGTGGTGCCTCATTCAATACAAGTTCTCTGTCATCTGCAGACTACTTTGGGCTTTCAATTCTAAAAGAAATGAAGAACATAAACATTAAGCTGCTAGTCATTGCAGACAATAGTGCTTCGGCCAGTAGCATATCAACTCTATTCAATAAGGTACTCTCCACTGTAGAGGGGCTTACCCAAAGCGGAAGCGCAGCTGAATCTCTTGTGAACAATGTAAACGTTGCTACAAGTGGAAGCACTGTTACCGTGACAGTATCAACAACTTCCGATCAGCTGGACCAACTGCAGGAAGAGATGCAATCTCCACAACCTGACTGAACCTAATGAGCGTTATATATCAAGTAGCACCCTCACCGTGAATTTGCCATTTCTCTCAACTTTTGTTAGGTGGTGGGTGACTGCCTTTATGCATGTTTTGACCTTTCCGTTCTCCCACCTACTGCCATAGACCCTCCCGCCTATTCTGAAAATTCCATTTCTCTGTGCGAATTTCTCAACTTTGAACCTCTTTGGGAGCACTTCCTCTATCTCGCTCTCTGAGAGTATTGCTGAGAGGGTGAAGACTGTGAGGTTCTCCAAACTGTCAGCCTCCTCCTCAATTACGAAGCTTTTCTCCTCCTTGAGTTTTCCTATCTCGCACATTACGCTGAACATTGCTTCTGCAGCATTCTCCAAAGCTTCTCTAAAATTCTTCCCATAAGCTTCGAAAAGCACATCAGCCGTGTGCTCAAGAAAGCGGTATCTCCCAGGCATCAACTACCCCTCTAAGAGCCGAATATCTTGGTTTTGCCTATGAAGCTGAGCATTAGCGGCATCACATCCAACCCGCCGATATGCCCGAGCCCGCCCTTCATGCAGGATATCTCATCAAACCTCCTCACGTCATCAACCCTCACCCCCTCCCCGTATACGGCTATGGGCAAGGGGTCCGCGGAGTGGTTCTTCAGCGCGCAAGGAGTGCTGTGGTCCCCGCTGAGTATGATGTACGCTTCTGTCTTGAGCAGGGGCTTTATTGCCTTGTCGATTTTTTCAACCATCTTCACCTTTCCTTTTACATCCCCGTCATGGCTGAAGTTGTCGGTTGCCTTTATGTGCAGGAAAATTATATCATATTCACCGAGAGCGCTCTTCACTGCCGCAACTTTTGCCGCAAGGTTCGTGTCGGCTGTTCCCGTAGCTCCTTCCACATCAATTATATCCATTCCTACCGCCTTTGCGACTCCTTTGTACAGCGCACCTCCAGCAACGCATGCACTCTTCACCCCGTATCTCTCCTGCAGTGAATCGAGCCTGCTGTAGGCACCCGAGCCCCTCGCAAGAACTATGTCGGCAGGAGGCTTTCCCTTCTTCTCCCTCTCTACGTTTATTGGATTGTCCTTCAAAACCTCGTGCGACAGCTCAGTGAACCTGTTGAGTACGAAAGCAGTCCTCTTGGCCTCCATGGTCCCATCCAACGGCTTGGACTTCATCACGGACATATTCGACTCGTGCGGATCCACGTCTGAGACGTTTCTCGAAAGCCCTTCACCCCTCAGCACAAGCACCCCCCTGTGCTCCGTAGTTGCCTTGAACACAATCTCCGTGCTATCCACCTTCTGGCCGTTAAGCCCCTTTGCAAGCTCTGCCCCAACACCGCTTATCCTTCCAGCTCTCCTGTCCGTGACAACCATCCTGTCGTTAACAGTTGCAAAATTGCACCTGAATGCAATATCGCCATCCTCAAGCTCCAAGCCCGCACCAAGCGCCTCATATACCCCTCTTCCCTGGTAATAAGTGTGCGGGTCATAGCTGAAAAGGGCAAGGTGTGCGGTATCACTTCCGGGTATCACACCAGGGGCTATTGTATGCATCATGCCAGTTATGCCCTTGGAGGCAAGCATATTCATGTTAGGTCTCCGCGCCATCTGCAGAGGGGTTCTCCCCTTGATCTGCCTGTCGCCTAACCCATCGCATATTATTAAAATAGCCTTACCCGCCATAAAATCACCTCTAAATCACAAGGAAGTCCGCAGACTTCAGTCGTGGGTGGTTTACCAACCCGTAGTAATTTAGCATCAATTAATATAAAGATTGTTCGTAAAAATACGTTTGATGCAGATTCGGAGGGGTCTTCTCATAAAAATTATTATAAGCCTAGCGGTCCTGCTGCTCATCGCATCTCTCGTCACTCATAAGCAGTTCCCGGAGTGGGTTGGGGAGATCCAGAGTAACCCAAATACCCCAAACCTGCCATACTTCGTCCTCAGGACAATGCTGCGGATGATTGCCGCCTATATCCTCGTGGTGATATTCGGCATAACCTACGGGCTGATCGCAGGCCTCTATGAGAAGCCCAGAAAGGTAATGCTACCGCTTCTTGACATACTGCAGTCGATACCTGTACTGGGCTACCTGCCAGCTGCCATACTCTTCTTCATCAACCTCTTCCCAGGCGAGCTGGGTGTTGAGATAGCCTCGGTACTGCTCATCTTCACAGGAGAAGTCTGGGCGGTCACTTTCGGGGTTTACGGTGCAGTGAGAAACCTGCCAGAAGATTTGAAGAGCGTAGGCAGGGCTTTCGGGCTGAACGGCTTCGTGTACCTGAGGAAGTTGCTCCTCCCATTCATATTCCCCTCATTCATAACAGGCAGCATACTGGCCTGGGGCGGAGGCTGGTATTTCCTTGTCGCATGCGAATTCATGACATTTGGTAGGGAGACTTACACCCTGCCGGGTATTGGCTATTACCTCGCAAGCTCAGTGTACGTGCAGCACAGCATAGTATGCGCCCTTTTCGGCCTGGCGATTTTCGTGCTGCTCATATTCTCCATTGACAAGCTCGTCTGGGCCCCCCTCATGGAATACTCCGAGAAGTTCAAGGTGCAGACTCTGGAGGGAGCAGAACCGCGCAGGAAGACAACCTCCCACCTGGCGCTTTTCATAGAGTACATATTCGACAGGCTTGACGACCTTCAGGATGCCCTTCGCGAGCTGCGCATAATGCAGAGGATTCACCAGCGGGTCAAGCTTCCTGACATAAAATTTGCTGACATACAATTTGAGCTGCATACAGTCGAAACAATGATTGACCCGAGGAAGATGAGGATACGCAACCTGGTGCTCTTCTCAATCCTATTTGCGGTTGTCATGTATTTTGTCGGGCTTTTTGTTGCAGCATCACTCCAAAAACCTCTCTCCAACTTTGAGTTGTCAATTCACAACCATCCCGAGGTATACTCCCTCCCATGGCTCACCCTGAGTTCAGTAGCCAGAATATTCGTGGCTTATGTCATAGCTCTTGTCTGGACTCTTGCCGCAGCAATAATAATAACGCGAAGCAAGACGCTCTCGGGCATCTTCATGCCGCTCTTTGACATCGGCCAGTCAGTGCCTGCACTGGCGCTGTTCCCCTTCATAATAATAGTTGTCTTCAAGTACCTTGGGACTGGTTCCCTTGGGGTGGAGACGGCATCCGTATTGCTTCTGCTGACAGGCACGCAGTGGTATCTCCTCTTCAATCTCATCGGGGCCATAAGACATATTCCAGGAGACATCACTGAGGCTGCCAACTGCTTCGGAATAAAGGACTGGAAGTTTGTGAGATATGTCATACTGCCTGCTGTATTCCCAGCGATAATTGTGGGAAGCATACAAGCGTGGGGCGGTGCCTGGAATGCCAGCATAGTCAGCGAATACATAAACTACGGCGGCCATATCCCATTTGAGGCGAACTACTCTAGTGTGGTGCTGACCAACATAACCGCAACCGTCAATGATAAAATCACAACAATACCATGCGCTGCAGGGACATGCAACGGGATGCTAGAGGTGGATGGGGTTGGCATGCACAACGCATCGCTGGAGCTGCGCTCAATTTCAGGGAGCATGCTCATCCCGCTTGCTCTCAATGTGAGCGAGGTGGGGCAGAGTGCAACTTCTGGCAACCCCGTAAAACTGCCCTTCTACTCCGGCTATGTGACTCTCATCAACCCGCTGAATGGCTCATCATCGCCACTGCATCCTTACTCTGTTCCTGGACTTGGAGCCTTCATAAGCCAGGCTACTGCAGAATGGGGAGACCCCTGGCTTGTCACACTGGCAATAGCCACGATGTCCCTCACAATAATCCTGCTGAACCGCATCGTATGGAGTTACCTCTTTGCAAAAGCAGAAAGATATAAATTCGAAATGACTTAAACCTAGAGTGAAAGCATGGCTCCTATACTAAGCATAAAAAACCTCAGCAAGACCTTTCAGCAGAACGGCACTAAGGTAAAAGTTCTCAACAACGTCACCTTCGATGTCCAGGAGCACGAGTTCATCTGCATAGTGGGGCAGAGCGGTTGCGGCAAGAGCACCCTGCTGAGGATTATTGCAGGCCTTGAGAAACCCAGTTCAGGGGAAATGCTCTTCAGAGGAACTCCAATTGACGGTTCAGACCCCAAAAGGGCGACCATGATATTTCAGACCTTTGCGCTTTTCCCCTGGCTGAATGTGAGAGAGAATATAGAGCTTGGGCTTGAGGTGCTCGGCATCCCGAAAATAAGGAGGCATGCCCTGGTAAACCATTACCTGAAGATTACCGACCTTGAGAAATTCGAGCATTCCTACCCCTCCGAACTCTCAGGAGGGATGAAGCAGAGGGTCGGCATAGCCCGCGCCCTTGCGGTTGAGCCCGAGATGCTGCTCATGGACGAGCCATTCTCCGCGCTTGACGCGCTCACTGCCCAAATCCTGAGGCAGGATGTGCTTGACATATGGAAGGACACAAGGACGCCCACCAACACCTTCCTCATGATAACCCATCTCATCTCCGAAGCTGTTTTCATGGCAGACAGGGTCATTGTGCTCTCAAAAAGGCCTGCAAAAGTCATAGGTGATATACCCATAGACATACCTCACCCGAGATCAGAGCACGAGAGAGACCCTGCTTTCTATGAAATCTCCGATAGGATAAAGAATCTCATCATGACCGAATGAGCCTACCTGCACCTTCTCGTTTCAAGGTTGCATGTGGAGCCGGCGCAGTCCCAGTCTCCGCTGCACGGGATGTTAATCTGGACGCATGTATACAGTGTTGGGCTGCCAGGAGTCAGGTCGCATACGTGGTCTACGCCGCACTCACTGTTTGAGCCGCACATTCCGCCCATTGTCACGCAGTCGTGGTTGCTGTTGCACGACTGCCATCCTCCGCAGTTGCTGTTAATTGAACATTTTCCTGGGTTTGGCTCGCATCTGTGATTTACGCCGTTGCATGTTGTCCACGAGCCGCAGTCCTTCGCATCGTTGCAGTAATCCCTCTTCGCCTTGCAGAGCAGCGAGTTCAAGTCGCAGAGCTGCCAGCTTTCGCAGCTCGAGTCATTCAGGCAGTAGCCCGCCTTAAGGCTGCATTTGTGTTCCCCAGAGCAAACATACCTCGAATCGCAATCCAAATCGTTGTTGCAGAACCCCTTCTTTGCAACGCAGAAATGGTTGCCCGTGTTGCATGTCTGCCACCTCTCGCAGTCAAAATTCTCAGTGCAGTATCCTGCGGTTGCAACGCACAGCTTTGTTATGCTGTCGCACGCCTGCCAGTTCCCGCAGTCGTAATCATCTGAGCAGAAGCCGGTTTTTGCCACGCACCTGTGCTTGCTTATGTCGCAGTCCTCCCATCTTTCGCACTGGGAATCGGAATCGCACCTGTTCGCCTTCACCTCGCACTTGCTTGTGGAGTTATCGCAGAACTGCCAATCCTTGCAGTCGTAGTTGTCAAGGCAGAACCCTCCCCTGAACTCGCACTTGTGATTTAAGAGGTTGCATCCCTTTCTCGAATC
Source organism: Microcaldota archaeon (assembly GCA_026396455.1). GTDB lineage: Archaea > Micrarchaeota > Micrarchaeia > Burarchaeales > Fermentimicrarchaeaceae > Fermentimicrarchaeum. Next base: position 17,530 of record JAPLWT010000009.1, read on the forward strand.
CGTGCAGTCGACATCTGCAGCGCAGTAGCCTTCCCTCACAACGCACTTTCCGCTCTTCTGGTTGCACATCTGCCAGTCCTTGCAACCACTGTCCGCCTTGCATGTTGTTGCACCCGTATTTGTGCATCCGAAAATAGTGAGTGAAACCATTAGCAAAAGAACGAGCGTGATAGTGTTTCTCATTCCATCCCTCCGTTAGTACACTTCCCAAATTATTGCTCAATTTCAATTTATAAAGGTTATGTCACTCCCTTGCATTATCCGGGCATCTTCTGAAGTAATTAAGTTATTTTAACGTAGCCTTAGATTTAAATATTAAGAAAGGCATAAATTTGACATGGCGATATCGCAGAAATTGAATCCGGACCAGACGAACGAGGCGAAGCGTGATGAGATGCATATAACTCTGGATGTCCACGCTAACAGAATACTAAAATCCATGAAACTTGACCCCACCTTCGAGAATAAAAAGCTCCTCCATGGCCTGGCCGAGTTACTGTATGATTATTCCACTAAAGCGACAGTTGATGCCAGAGCCCCTTCCGGTTTATCTGAATCAGTTATACATGCATTTGACACTTTAGCACAAACAGGCGCGGTAAGGTCAACTGAAGACCTCAAAGGAATGCTTAGACTAACTTCATCATACGCGCTACAACTTTCCCAACCTAGTATCCCAACATACTACCCCAATCCATTGAATCTATTTGAGGATACATGCCCCTTGTTGGAAAAGGCCGGATTTTTTGATTCCTCAAAGGGCCCAAATGTCAGAACCGAACTTTTCGGAAACCTGTCAGAACATCCATTTGTCATTAATTACATAAACTACTTCCCGCCTGATAAACTGTCCCAGCTTGACCCCAAATGCTTCTCATACCAACTGGTTGATCTTGCTGACAAGGATCTGAATGAAATTGAGACAAGGTTCGGTCTGCAGCAGTTTCCCAGAGATGAGCTGATGAGGTCAGCGCCTTATTGCAAGCACAATGAGGAAATACTTGATAAAATGCCACCGGAAGAGCAACGGCGATACATATACCTCACACAATTTATAGCCAAGGAGGCGGCTCAGAGGAATCGGCGGGATGTTATCCACCTCTGACCTGTCATACCCGATTATATATAACCTTTAAAAACATTTGACAGCATAAAATAGTTGGTGGTATTTATGGAAACTGCTGTTGCGACTAATAAGCAAGAACCAGCGAAAGTATTCAGGTACGAAACCAAATACGGAGATCATATTGAAATGA
>JAPLWT010000056.1 GCA_026396455.1 Microcaldota archaeon
CGAAGAAGGAGGCAATGGCCATTTCAAAAGAAAAGGAGAAGTCGGCGAAGACAATCGAGAAGCTGGCGAAGAGGATAAGCGAGATGGAAGCAAAGAAGGCTGCGGATAAAGCAAAGGAAGTCACAGATAAGGCAAAAAAAGTTGCAGATAAGGCAAAGAAAGCCGCAGATAAGCCAAAGAAAGCGGAAAAGAAAGACAAAAAAGTCAAGAGAAAGGGGAAGAAGAAATAGGCGGGATTAGGATTGCTTTTATTTTTTGGAATTACCCTTCTTTGATTTTTTGGGAGTACTCTTCTTTGCGGGGGTCTGGATGGTGTATATTGCTCTCCATTTATTTATCTTTAATTCTATATCTTTCCAACGCCCGGGGTTTTCCTTTTTTAGGAGACATATTTTACACTTATAATACAAAAAAGCGAAAAAGGTCCATGCTACTGCCCACGACCAGAAGATAGTCTGCTCATTTTTCGCTAAATCAAAATAAGTGATAATCCGTGGAATAATAAATGGGGAGGAGACCGATGTTGTGTAGAATGAAACTAATGTTAGATAAAACAAAAGAAAAGTATAGATGGGTATATTAAAAGCCATAGAGTCGTAAGTCAGTTTCTGTATTAAATCTACTCCCTCTTCTTCACTTAATCCATTTATCATCTCACGATTATTATGGATGTATACCAAGATATCTTTTTCAAAAGATTTAATAGCGAGTAGCGATCCAAGTAAAAAGAATGGGAAGGAAAACACTGCAGATAAAAAAACAAACGTGAGAAAATCAAGTTTTAGAGTGGAAGGGAGGAGAATCTTATCATTAAAAGCTAGTAGGTAAGTGGCTCCTGGTATTATTAGGGAGAGGGGGATGAAAATAGCATAAAGAATCTGCTCTCTTGTTAAGTCTTTTAAGTTTTTTAAATCTCCTAGAATGCCCATTATAAGTCCACCATAGTTATTATGCAACTCTTTTATATTTAATACAGTAATAGTAAGTAAGAGGAAGAGGAGATAGTTTGAGCATTGAACAGACAGTATTTAATCTAGAAATTTTCAATTCTTTCGGAGCGTATATACTTTTAGTCTTAATTCTATTCCCAGGGTTTATGGTTGTTAAAATAATTGGCAATAGGTATTCTAACCCATTATTTTCTATAATTAAACAATCAGTTAAAAAACAGGGTGGTATCGGAAAAAAAGAAAAAATAATTCTGGATATAGTAGCCTATCTTATATTCGGAGTGATTCTTTTATTTTTTATCGTCTCATTAGTATACTTTTTATCTACGATTATCCCGTCGCTTAATAATACCAAAAAACCCGGCTCGGGCTATGAGGTGTTGTCCCTTATAAGTTCAATTGAGTATACAGCCATAGTTCTGCTATATATACGCAAGAAAAGTAAAATCAATTTCGTTATAGATTTTACAGTCTGCTTACTAGTAATAAGTAACCTACTTAAATTTGCAATAATCGAGAATATAACTAATCCTGCTATCTTAATACCGGTATTTCTTATAATCCTAGATGAAGAAATATCTCAAGTGATAAGAACGGTTAAAATGATAAGAAAGGTTAATATGTCTTATTTAATCAGCAAAAAGTTACCTGATGTAATAAGAAAAGATAATTTTATTCTTATTCTTAAAAATTATGCAGGATTATTTAGAAAAAAATTATGCAGGATTAAATTTAGAAAAAAACTTTATAGGTGGTTGCAGGTATGGTTACCCGAATTTGGGGGAGGCATAACCCTTATTACCGCCATTTCAATGATTTTTTATATCTATCTTGCGTTCCAACCTTTTTCTCCAAATATAGATATTAGACAATCATTTGAGAATACTTCTACTATCAATGTTAAAACATTCGACCTTTATGTATTCAACAATGGGGAAAGCCCTGTTTTTATTACAGAAATAAGAGTTAAAGATGGTTTGATAAATAATTCAAGCCCTTTTATATTACCGACTTCCCAAATTTTAGCCGGACATAATTATACAACCTTCAATCTGAATTATACACAACAGGTAGAAAATACTAATTTTGACACAATAGAAATTGTCGGTTCTGCCAACTTACCGAAGTCTTTCAAAATTGTATGGAATTAGTATTCAGCCAAACGCCAAATCAATCGCCATGTAAATTTACTCATCAAACAGACAAATTAGGTATAATACATCATCCAGAAAATCCGTAAAAACGCCATCCGTCTCCGTCTGAGCCGGCAAAATGTGGGAAAACAGGCAGGAAAAAGTTGCGTTTTCCACTTTTTATCTTCCTTGTCCAAATTAGGAAGTCGCCCTTCATAGTATTTTATGTTGCTAGCCGTTACAGGGGCTGACTTTCTATGCAGATCCCACATGAATCCAGAGCATGCTGTTAATATCAGAGCGATAGACGCGAAAGCAATGCTCTTATCCACAAGAGCGGTGTATAGCGTCAAAGCGCCCATCCCCACGGCAGTGCCCCCAGTCACCCACTTCAGCCACTTATCCGTCTTTTCCGTTTCCTTTAGACTATCAATCTTCTCCTGACATTCCTTCTTCTCCTTCTGGACGCCCTCAATCAGCTCTCCCAGGAGTTCCTTCATCCGTTCCTTGTTTTTGTCGACTCTTTCGCTTCCTGCTTTGGGCTCCTTCGCCGTCTTGAGTGGAGGCACTTCTTTTATCTTCTTTCCTATATCGCCTCTTGCTTCCTTCCCTGTATCGATTGCGTCCCCTTTCGCATTTTTGTCTACGCTCGTTGTTCCTTCACCCTGCACGATTGTTACCTTAACCATAAGTTCACCACCTAAAATTGCTCATTTTTGATATTTAAAACAGCCCCAACAGGAACCTCACAGTTTGGAAGTATCATTTGCAATTTTCTTCAGCGTACCGACTTGTTTCTTTCTGATTTTCTCCACCATATCGATGTTTTTGAAAAGTTTACGCTCCTGTGCCTCGCTTAATCCTCTACGAGCCTTCTCCTCAAGGAATTCCTTCACGTCGGCTCCAGTTGCCGTGATATCCAAAGTTGTATCCTTAACTCTAATCTTGCCGGTAAATTTACCCTGCTCATTAAAACCGATAGTAACTCGTTCATACTTCTCCGGATCGTAGAGAGATTTTTCATACCTCACTACTATGTCGCCTAGCCCCTGCTCTTCCGGATCCAGCCGGCGTTTAGCCCCAGCACTCACTATGATCTGGTCAGACCCCCGTTCAAGCCCCCCAATGCCGTACCAGCAATTAACATCTAGCTTCCGCATTTTAATACCCGCAATTGTGCCAGCCATCCTCTCCTTGCTCTCGGGACCGTGTTTCCTAATCTCATCAGTAATGTTCTTCTTGTCTTTATCTATCACTTTTTCTGCCATAAGTTCACCTATCAAATTGCTCATTTTAAGTATTTAAAGTGTATAGATAATTACAAAATTTAAGGATTCGTCAATATGAATGTCATCTTCTTCTCGTCATCCAGTATGCAGAACCCGTAGCGGACGAACTGTATCGCGCTGCCCTTCCTCAGGTTCCTGCATTCCTGCTCGCAGTACCCCTCATCAATCCTGAGGCTGTCATTGTTGAATTTTTCTCCTGTGAACAGTTCCGAGGGAACTAGAATCTGTGCCTTCACGTGCTTGTCTGTGACCCACTGAAGCTTCTTCTCCTCCATTCCTTCATTTCCTAGGAATTCCCCCTTAAGGGTTTTGCCTTTCTCGACAAGCTTGACATTGCACAAGTCCAGCAGCCTGAACCTGTCCTCCTTCTTCAGCTTCTCCGCGTCTGATTTGCTTATGAAGAACTTCCCGGTTATCTCGAGCGTCCTCTCGCCAAGGTTCTCAGCCGGATGCTTCTTCAGCTTCATCTCCCCCTTTTTCACTCCATCGACAACCAGCTCGACAGGGTCTTTCACGAAGAAGTACCTTGGAGCTTTGGGGTCGAGCAGCTTCCTGTTCTCTGTCAGGAGCGCATCTATTGAAGGCTCGCTCTCCACCTTGCTCAGACCGAAGCTCAGGACGAAATTCCTTATTGCTTCAGGCAGTATCCCACGCCTCTTCAGACCACGCAGTGTCGGCATTCTGGGGTCGTCCCAGCCTGAGACCTTTTTCTCATCAAGCAGGGGCTTCAGCAGCCTCTTGCTCAGCGGGATTCCTTTTATGGTGAGCCTTGAGAAATCGTATACAAGCGGCTTCCTCATCCCAAGCTTCTCTATTATCCGGTAGTACAGCTCATCCCTCAGCTCATACTCCTTGCTCCTCAGAGCATGGGTGACTCCGTCCAAGGAGTCGGCTATGCTAACCTCAAAATCATATGTCGGCCAGACAGAGTATTTCTTGCCCTGCCTGTAGTGCTCGGCAGTTGATATCCTGAACAGCGTGGGGTCGCGCATCACAGTGTTGGCTGAATCCGGCTCTGCAGCCAGCCTGAGGACTGCATCGCCCTTCTCGTATTTTCCTGCAAGCATCCTGTCCCATGCATCCATGTTGCTCTCAATGCTGTTGGAGCGGCAACCGCAGCTCTTGCCAAGCTTCCTGAGCTCGTTTATCCTCTCCTTCTCGCAGCTGCATACATAGGCGTCGCCTTGCATTATGAGCTGCCTTGCGAGCTTGTAGAACTCCGGCATCTTGTCTGATGAGTATAACTCCTTCCCGAACTTCATGCCAAGCCATTCCAGATCCTCCTTTATGGCAGCAACAAATTCCCCCCTCTCCTTATCCGGGTTCGTATCATCAAAGCGCAGCAGGCACTTGCCTTCGTATTCTCTTGCAGCCTCATACGAGAGGAAAGCTGCCTTGGCATGCCCAAGGTGAGCAAAGCCGTTGGGCTCGGGAAGGAACCTTGTGACAACCTTTCCCTTCTCCCCATCCTCTAGGGTGATTCTCCTCTCCTCTTCCTTCTTCTCCTCAAATGTGAACTTCTCCATCTCCTTCTCAATCTGCTCCTTCTTCAGCTTGTTGACTTTCGCGATGACTTGGGAAATGACTTTCATGGTTGCCTTCATGTCTGCCTTTGCTTCGGGAACTTCTGCTATGACCTTGCCTACAACCGCTCCGACCTGTGCCTTGCCGTAGTCGCTCGCATTCTTCAGGGCATGCTTGTATGCCACTTCCTCAACACCCAGTTTTCCACCCATATTAATTCACCTTTGACATTCGGCTATTCGGCACCTCTTGCCCCCAGCACAGTTTCGAAAGAATCGTAACCCATGCGCTTGTAAAGATGCGTGAACTTCTCTGGTTTTTCTGCCAGGATTATCACGCACCCGCCTCCGCCTGCACCCGTTATCTTGGCCCCGAATGCTCCGTTCTCCAGCGCAGTTTCTATTATCCTGTCCATCTGAGGAGTGGACAAGCCAAGGTCAGAAAAGCACTGCTGTGCAGCATTCATGTTCTTGCCAAGCTTTTTGAAGTCCGAGGCTTTCAATGCCTTTATGCCGCTCAAGGCGGTTTCCTGCATCCTGTCGAATATTCCATCGACCTCATTCCTGCTCTTCCTGTACCTTTCCGCAACCCTTTTTATCATCTGACCAGTGTCCTTTTGCGAGCCGGTGTTGACAACAAGCATCGGTACCTCAGCCTTTATATTTAATGGCTTGACTCCCTCCTCCCTCCTGAATGATATGTAGCCGCCGAATGTGCATGTGCTGGCGTCAAGCCCGCTAGGGTTGCCATGCACCACCTTGTCGCCAAGGTTTGAAAGCTCGGCAAGCTGCTTTTTGCCAAGCCCGCCATGGAAGAAATTATTCAGCTCTGCAGACAGGGATGTGAAGACAGCCGCACTTGAGCCTAGCCCGGAATTTCGCGGCACTTCCGAGTGGATTGAGACATCCACTGCAGTGAAGCCGAACTCGCAGAAGAACTCCCCCAGTATTATCTTGTATGGCGAGAAGATGTCCCTCCTTGCCTTTGCAAGGCCCTCCATGTCGTCTCTTTCTATCATGCCCTTTAATTCCGCATAAGTTTTCAAAACTTCGTTGAAAGTGAACCTTCCCTTCCTTCGCAAATCCGCCAGTTTGATTGTTATTCCGTCCTTGGCCTTAGTAAGCTTGCAGAAAGCTCTCCTGTTGAACGCAGCGGAGAGGGCTAGCCTGTTGTAGACAACCGCGTGCTCCCCGAAGAGCTTGAGGCTGCCTGGTGCTGATGCCATGGAATAGATTATGCAGTGAATATTAATATAATTGGATTTGTATTCATATGTAAGTGAAAGGTGTATCCCATGGAGTTCTTCGAAGTGCTGAGAAGCAGGCATTCAATAAGAAAGTTCAAGGAGGAGGAACTGGAAGAAGAGAAACTCCAGAAAATTCTGGAGGCTGCCAACTCGGCTCCATCTGCCGGTGACCTGCAGGCATACGAGATAGTTGTTGTCAAGGACAAGGAAAGAAAGGGGAAGCTTGCGAGCGCTGCATACGAGCAGGAATCTGTAGCCCACGCTCCAGTCGTACTGGTTTTCGTCACCCATCCAGAGAGGTCGTCAGGGAAATACAGTAGAAGAGGAGCAGAGCTGTACTGCCTGCAGGATGCGGCAATAGCATGCGCTTACGCACAGCTCGCAACTGCTGCACTTGGACTGAGTTGCGTGTGGGTTGGAGCTTTTGACGAGAGCGAGGTTGCAAAAGCCGTGAATGCGGAGGGGAATTCCAAGCCAGTTTCAATGCTTCCGATAGGATACGCGGATGAGCAACCCAGAGTCACTCGGAGAAGGGAGCTTGACAAGCTCGTCCATAAGGAGAAGCTCTGAAATCTCTCCAGTTCTCGCATAGCCTTACAAGAGCAGTGGAAACAAACTCCAAATCCCTTATTTTCACGAACTCATCCTTCCCATGCGCATTGCTCTCATCTGCTATTGGACCAAAGCACAGAGAAGGTATGCCTCTTCTGCTGAAGAACCGCGCATCTGTGCCCCCAAGGGTTCCGTATGCCATTCTCTTTCCAGCTGCACTCTTCAGCATGCTTACAAATGGATGGGCTTCAGAAAGCACGTATCCTGCAGATTTTTCCTCTATCTGAAGCTCAGCTCTGGAGTTTAACTCCTTCAGGTATTTCCGAAAATCGGCAATTGCAGGACTCAGGCTTTCTTCGGGTATGGTTCTGAGGTCGAAAACAAACTCGCACTTTCCTTCCTCATCGGATATTCCAGCTGCTTTCCTGAGCAATGGGAGGGATTTTTCTATAGCATTCTCAGCCAGATGGGGATAGCCGGCATGGCCCTGCTTGCCCAGAACCACAATCTCCTTCTTTCCCTTCAGCTTGATGAGGCATTCGCCAGGTATGATGTTCGACTTCACTCCTGCTTTCGCATATTCAACAGCTCCTGCCCTGAGATCTAGCATTGTCAGGGAAAATCTGCCCTGGATTCTCCTTCCTGTAGATGCACTTACCAGTTTTGAGAGAAATTTCTCCCTCTCTTTTGAGTAACCAGCAACTTCCGACAGAAGCGAGAGAAGTTCCGGGAGAGAGCCTCTTGCTGTTATCCTCCCGCCAACCCTGCCGCTTGAGCCCATGTAGACTCGAGGGCCTGCATCAACCAGTATGGCTGCATCCCCCTTAAGAAGAAAACCTTTGTTCGTCTTTTTCTTCATCAGAAAACCAAGTCCATCCTCACCGCCTATTTCCTCGTCACATGTCACAAGGAGCCCGACATTCACTCTTGAGGAATCGCTTTCTCTGAGGGTTTCAAGGGCAGAAAGAGCGGCGAGTATCCCTCCCTTATCATCAGCAGCCCCTCTCCCGTATGCTCTCCCTTCCTTGACAGTAAGCCTAAAGGGAGGATGCTTCCACCCTCCACCTGCGGGCACTACGTCATAGTGCGTTGCAAGAAGCAGGGTTTGCTTCGCACCGGCATCAAGAGAAATGATTATGTTCTGCTTCAAGTTGTTAGGGGAATGTACTTCTACCGCAAGCCCGCTCCTCTCTGCTTTTTTTGAAATTACTTTTGCGCACTTCCCGTAATTCACGGCATCAGGGCTTGTGTCGATCTCCACAAGCTTTGCAAGGAAGTCAATATCCATAATACCACCGACGGTCTCTACTTTACCGCACCTAGGGTTATTCATCTGGCATTAGGTATATATAGTTGAATTGGTTAAGATTATGGGGTGAGAAATTTGAAGAGATGGCTTCTGGTACTGCTCATGCTCTCAGCAACAGTCTACGCTGGAAGAGCAGGTCTGGTTGTCCAGTTCAGCAACTCAAGTGTCTTTAAGAAGTGCGTTGATTTTCAAGGCGGGGACAGCGCATTTGAGTTTATAAAGAACTCCGGCTTAGTGGTGGCTACATACAAATATGAAACTTTGGGAATTGCGCTTTGCGGGATAGGCTCAGTCGGCTGCGATGCCGGCAACTGCTTCTGCAAGCCTGATTATTGGGGGTTCTATTACCTGGATGGGAATAATTGGAACTACTCAGATGCTGGCATAGGGGATTACAGTATGAAGGATGGGGATGTGATCGGTTTCAGATGGGGCAGTTACGGAAACACGCCAGAGATGCATAGCTTCAATGAGCTGTGCGGGAATGTGGCTGAGAGGACCCCTGTGCTCATAACAGCTCCCGACAGCGTTCCAGTCAACAGCACTATTTTGGTCAAAATGACATCTGAGGATGGAAAACCGCTTGTTTATGAAAGCGTGGTAGTGGAATTTTCAGGAGGCAGGAAGGAACTCGTAACAAATGAGAGCGGTGAGGCGACATTCAGCGCTGACAGGGAGGGAATCTACAGCTACAGCTCGCCCAACCATCTCCCCAGCCAATTGGGAATTACCAGTATCGTAATGCCGGAAGCTCCAGCAGAGGAGGCGCCTACCTCTGTGGGCATGGCACTGGCGAATCCCCTTCAGACAGCTCTGCCGATTCTGGCAGGTGGAATTGCTATATTAGCTTTTCTGTATATACTCATGACGGTGAGAAAGTGAACAGGCTTAGGGAATCGGCAAAGTATATTCTTGCACTGCTTTTCTGTGTATTTGTCAGAATTCTGCCAAGACCCCCGAATATTGAGCCCATAATGAGCGCCTCTATGCCAATTTCAAGGAGATTTGGTAGTTGCAGCGGGTTCATATTTGCGGCTTTCTCGGTTGTAGCCCTTGACTTCATTGTCGGAAGGGTTGGCTATTGGACGGTGTATACTGCTCTTGCATACGGGATGGTGGGTTATGCTGCAGCTCTATGGCTCTCAAGGAAAAAAGAGGTGAAAGGAAGGGAGTATGCAGAATTTGCGCTGTTCGCGACAATATTCTATGATGCTGTGACTGCCCTTGCATTTGGAATGCAGTTTGGGCAGAATCTGGAAGCAACCATAATTGGGCAGATTCCGTTCACCGCGTATCATCTTGTAGGTAATGTGATTCTGGCTTACTTTGTCAGCCCCCTCTTGTACAAGTGGATAGTAGCAAACCCGAAGCTGGAGTTGAACATCGCCATAGGTTGAGCCAATTCACTCTATCTCTTTTTTAGTTTATTACTAGAGAATTGCCCTGGAGTGCTCTCTTCTGTTGGCAAACCCTTCTGCGCTTATGCCTCTCAGCTTGAAAAGCTCTGCAGTCTTTCCGGTTATTAGGAGTTGAGAGTTGACGAGCGATGCAAGGTTTTTGGAGCCGCTCAGGAACATGCAGATTTTGAGCTGTTCCTTCCACTTGGCTAGCTCTTCCGCAACACCTTTGCTGCCTTTCTCTGCACTCTTGAGGAAAGGAAGTGCAGCCCCCGCATAATCTGCTCCCAAAGCGATTGCCTTTGCAGCATCAACCCCAGAGCGGACTCCCCCGCTGGCTATGATGGGGAGATTGCAGACACTTGCAACTTCGACTATGGAAAGGGCGGTTGGAATTCCCCACTCCCAGAACGACTCATGCGCTCCCGGGTTTCTCAGCAACTCGACCGCTCCCCAGGAGGTTCCTCCTGCCCCGCCAACGTCTATTCCTTTCACGCCGGCATTCTTCAGCGAAAGAGCAACTTCTCTCGATATCCCGGCTCCGGTCTCCTTCACTATTACCGGAAGATTAAGATGAGATGTGAGCTTCTCAAGGGATGAGATGCATTTCTCAAAATTCCTGTTTCCTTCAGGCTGTATTGCCTCCTGCAATGCATTCATATGGACGAAAAGGGCATCTGCCTGCACCTGCTCAAGGGCTTCCTGTATTCTCCTCGCGTCATATTCAATTAGCTGCGCTACTCCTATGTTCCCAAGCAGGAAGATGTCCGGAGCGACGTCTCTCACTTTGTAAGTATTAACTAAGGATGGATTTTCCATCATGGCCCTCTGGGAGCCAAGCCCCATGGCAACTCCAGCCTGCTGGGCGGCCTCTGCCAGTGATCTGTTTATCTTCCCCGCCTCTGCTGAGCCTCCTGTGATTGGTTCTATAAAGAAGGGAGCGGAGAGCTTCTTTCCGAATATGCTGCAGGAGACATCTATCTTGCCAAGGTCAAGCTCTGGCAGTGCGCAGTGCATGAAGTCTATATCCCCAAAGCCTGTCCTCTTCTCCCTGAACTCTACATCCTTCTTTGAGCATATGCTCAGGTGGGATGATTTTCTGTCTTGGGTAGCAGATTTTGCCATAATATATTTGGGGGATGTTTATAAGATTAATTGCATGGTTTGTCAACAAAACTTGGGCTGATTGTTTTTCAACTCCGTGGATACTACTAACTTGGGCATTACGTTATTTGGATATATCTTAGATAAATGGTGAAAATCATGAGCTTCGATTACAGGGGTATTGATACTGTTCTAATTCTAACCAGTTACAACAACATGTATTAAATATAAGCTATAGCAAAGAGATAAAGGCGGTGGGTGGCGGCGCAGGGAGATTTGCTTTTTTGGAAAACAATGGTTTATAGCGGATGGGCTGGAAGTAAAGGGGGTGGTTGAACGGTAAAGGTTAAGGAGATAATGCATGGGATAACTTTAGTGAATCAAGAGGCAACAATATTGGAAATTGCAAAGCTTATGGAGAGAAAAGGGATAGGTTCTGTTTTGGTTGAGACTAGGAACTGTTTTGGTTGAGACTAGGAACGGAGTCAATGGAATTCTAACAGAGAGGGATATTTTAAAGAAAGTTGTTGCCACTGGCTTGGATCCGTCAGTTGCAAAAGCAAAGCATGTAATGACAAAAATGATCAAAACAGTAGGTGATGAAGCTGATATCTTTGAGGCTAATGAACTATTCAACAAATATCATATAAGAAGATTGCCGGTTACGGACTCAAAAGGGAAGATAATTGGTATGTTAGGTATACGAGACGTTACAAAAAGCTTACCATATGCATTCCGCAAACTGATAAGGGATGAGGATTACAGGGGGGCGGTAGTCTTCTCAAAAAAAGATGATTAGTGCAGGAAAGTTATTTTTAATCCTTGTATACAAAATTAGGTTATGGAGTGCAGCTACTGCCACAAGGTTT
>JAPLWT010000024.1 GCA_026396455.1 Microcaldota archaeon
GCCACACGCGGAGGTTCGCATTCTTCACTACCCAGGGGCCCAGCCAGGTCATGACCACGCAGTTCCCCTTCTTCGCCCTCCTCACTATCTCCTTATCCAGCTCCCTATCGTAGCTCTCATCCTTCGTAGCCTCCCTCTGCAGTTTCATGAGGTCCACGTTCATCCTCTCCGCCTCGTCCTTGAAGGAGAGCTTCACCTCTGCCAAGCCGAGCTTTTTGGCAACTATCTCGCCAACGGTGTTCTTTCCAGATCCGGACAGGCCGGAGATGCATATAATCATCGTCCCACCAGACACCTCACAAACTCCCTTCTGCCAACATCGACATCCTCAAGCTTCATATTCCCGCCCTTTATCTTTCCGGCGAGCTTGATTGTATACGATGAACATTCAGGGCACAGGGCACCGCCGAATATTCTGCTTGGGCTCTTCGCTCCTGCAAGCACAGCTCCGCAGATTGAGCAGCAAGCTCCTCTTCCTGTTTTTCTCACATAGCGGAACTTGGCTTTCTTGCCCAGTCCTTTCCTATCGATCTTCCTTACGGATTTTGACCTAAATCTTGGCAACATACACATCACTTCCCCTTTCTTCTTTTCTCAAAAGCATCAGTGATCAACTGAATAAAAATACCAGAAAATACAAGGCAGAGAATGAACCAACCAAACGTCCCGAACTCGTCCCTCCAGTTTGGAAAACTATCCAGATTAAATCTTAGAAGCATCCAGTAGTAAGGGAAGGTCGGGATTGAGAAACCCAGCTTAATTTGAAAATACGGGAAAAATGTTTTAACCAAGTAGCTTACCACCGCGAATATCGGCAGTATTACCACCAGGGGTTTGAACTGCAGGATCATGCTCTCACTCATCAGACCCGGAATCCTCCCCTGTTCCTTCTCCGCCTCCTTCCTCTTGGCTTCCGTGCCGTCTGCCTTCTTCAGCCCAGAGCTTATCCTGTTCATCTCTTCCTGAATTTCCTTAACCCTCTTCCTGTTCCCAAGGGTGCGCGTTATGTACAGGGATAGGGCTGAGTAAATTATTGCAGTTGCCGTTATAATGAAGAAAGCAACAATTTGGTCTTCCATGTTCACTCCTCACCAGCCCTTTTTATAATCTCCTTCAGCTTGCTCACAGCATCATCAAGCTTGCCATCGCTATTCATTATTATGCTCGCCATTGCACCGCTGAATGCGGAATAGGCGCAGAGATACGCGGTATTCACAAGTATGTCCTGCTCTATCTCCTCAATGGCCACCATATCCCTCTTTCTTGTCGTGTCCTTCTGCCTCCTGCCCAAAATATCCCTAGCAGGTGCTGATACGAATACAAGGTAATCAACATGAAGCTTTCCAAGCTGTTCAAAAGGAAGTCCCGGCATATAGCCTTTGGAGGTATGTATAGAGCAGTGCGTATCAAGTATAACTTTACCTTTTACTTTCTCCAGTTTCTCGCTAGCCTCCTTCTGAATTTTCTGCTGCTCTTTGCCCGGAAGTTTCCTCATCTCATCCCTGTGGCCCACAAGTCCCCTGCCCTTCGCTATCTCAAACATCAAATCTCCGTAGTTGAGGACTTTCCAATCCCCGAGACCTGCAATTGCTCCTTGCAGAACAGTTGTTTTTCCTGCGCCAGGAAGTCCCATCGCAATTATCATTCTACCACATTACCCTACGAGATTCTTGAGGGCAGGGTAGAGCTCAAACATCTGCTCCCTCTTCATCGTCTCGTACATATTGTGCAGTATACCTACCGTAAGCAGTATTCCTGTTCCCGTCCCAAGCGCTCCTGTCAAATCTGCAAATGCCGCGAGAAGGCCTACGAATATGCTGCCGAGTATGGTTATCATTGGAATATATTTTTCGAGAATCTTCTCAATGACTCTCGGATCTCTCCTGAAGCCAGGCACCTGCAGTCCAGAACCCTTGAGCTGTCCAGCTATGTCCTTGGCGGACATGCCAGTTGTCTCTATCCAAAATCTACCGAATATGACGCACATCACTACCATTGATATTACATATACAATCGCATGGGCAAGCTCGGGTATATGGGTGAACTGGGTTGAAGAGTGAAGTATGACATCGAAATACGTCTGGTAACCCGTCAGGACTGGGTTGGGGAAGCTCGGCGTCATGAGGTAAAGCAACCCATCCACAAGCCTTCCATTGCTGTCCACAACAGACAAGAAACTCACTATGTTGGTTCCTCCGATGTATAAGGTGCTGCTGCCTATCGCCCTTGCGATGAGCTGGAAATTCATCATGAGGGCTGCAGCAAGAATCACTGGAATGTTTGAAACGTAGAGGAACTTTATAGGGTATCTGCCACCTACGCCTCTCACCCTCTCAAAAACAAGTGGCACCTCCACTCTCATGCCCTCCGCGTATGAGCATGCAATGAAAACAACCAATGTGAATACGAGAGGCAGTAGGGTGAGCAGCGCCATTGGAACGGAGTTTGCTCCTCCCTCCGCAAGTTGCGCCATGGCATTCGGGATGAGCACAGAAAATGTGCCTTGCACTACTGAGAGCGAGACACCAGCCGCTATGAACAGACTTATTCCCGAGCCTATTCCATACTTCGCAACTATCTCGTCCAGGTAGAGAAGTATTATTGAACCCATTGCAAGCTGGAATGTCACAAGCATCTGCGTAAAGAAAAGATTGCCAAAAAGTGGGTATATATTCCCAGCATAAATCCCAGCTCCCATCGCCGGGACTGCATTCGTGTAAACATATATCGCGGACTCAAAGAATGAAAGTATTACTGCAAGTAGCTTCTGCGTCCCCTGGAAAATCTTCTTCTGCTCCGGGTCGGTCAGGTCCATGTCAATTATCTTTGAACCAATGAAAAGTTGCAGGAATATTGAGGCAAGCACTATAGGCCCTATACCCGCAGTGATGAGGCTGCCTATCTTGCTCGCGGTTATCATCTGGAGGAACCCGAACTGGTCTTCGACTGGATATCTGCCAACAGGGTAGATATGATACATCACAAAGAATATTACAAGGCCAGCGACAGTCCAGTATATTTTTTCTCTCACAGGTGGCGTTCTCTGGGGGTGCCTTATCTCAGGCAGTATACTGACAATCGGCTTCATGAATTCCAACGCCATCGCATCACTCTACCTTAGCGTCACCGCCAAAACTTTTTATCTTGCCAACGGCGGATTTTGAGAATGCGCTTGCTTTTACGAACGCGGGGAATTCAAGTTTTCCGCATCCCAGCACTTTGTAACCGGGCAGTTCGACTGCAAATTTCCCTGACTCCTCCTTTTTGAATTTCCCCTCAATAATCATTTTGTTTATCTCCCAAAGATTTATCTCTTTAATGTCCCTGCTCTGTGGCGGTACAAAGCCGTGTCTGCCAAAATGGTCCGGTTCGTATCTCACTATCCAGGTCCACTTCTGCTTATTGGAACCCGCGTAACCCTTCCCGCCCTTGCTTCCCTTGCCCCTCCTGTGCTTTATGTTGCCCGCGCCCCAGCTTCTGGAACCGAGATATCTCTTGCTCCTCTTCCTGTGCCTTCTTACCATAATCACACCATCCTCTTCAAAAGCTCGTTTATCTTATCTCCCCTGTAACCCAGCGCTCCTTGCGGATAGGGCTTTTTGATGTGCCTGTACCCCTTCCTCGGCGGGTGCAGCCTGAAAACCGGCTTAAGGCATTTAAGAGCGCTCAGCTTGCATTCAAAGTTGCACAGTTTCTCAGCAAACGTCTCAAAAGATCCCAAGCCATAACTCTCAATCTCCTCACTCCCTATTTTCTTGTTGCCAGGCGCCCTTCCCCTCTTCATAATAAGAAGGGCAAGCGTGTCTGGTGTTATCTCCCCCCAAGTGATATAGCTTGAGCATTTCTTCACCATACCCATACTCTCTGGAGAGTCATCTACCACAACGCAGTGGTTTACCCTAGTGAGCATAAGCCTTCGCAGTATATCCTCCACCTTTCTCCTTACTCCCACTTCCCCTCTTACCCTAATTACCGCTATCCTCTTTGACATCCGTTCCAACCTCCTTATCAGCTCCCAGCAACGTGTCCCACTCCTTATGGAACTTTATCCTGTTCAAACTGTCCAAAGCATCAAATGAAGCCATGGCGGTGTTATACACGCTTCTTGTTCTGCCCCTTGCAAATCCCCAGCTGTCCTTCACCCCTGCCATGCCAAGCACTTTCCTAACAATCTCATCGCAAGCTATGCCAACCCCTCTTGGAGCTGGTTTGAGGGTCACTATTACACCGCCATTCTTTCCAACAGCCTTTATCGGAAGGGTGTGCTTCTGCTTGCAACCGCACTCCCAGGAACCGCATCCCAGCGGAATGCCTATCACATTCCTCTTCGCCGCTTTTATCGCGGTTTCTATAGAGGGCTTTGCCTCATCTGCCTTGCCAGCCCCAACTCCTATGTGACCATGACCGTCTCCAACTATGGCAATTGCCCTGAACTGCGTCTTCCTGCCGTTTTCGCTCATCCTCTGGGTCATTGAGACATTCAGGACCTCCTCCTTAAGATCCGGGAGCAGAGCATCAACAATCTCATCTTCAACAATGGGCTTCCCCATCTCGAATATCTGCTCTATGGAAGTTATCTCCTTTTTCTTGACACTCCTCCCAATATCAGTTTTTGGGTTCCACTCGTCAATATTAAAGGTCTTCTTTTCTATTTCCCTTCGTCTACCTTTCATCTTCCTAGCCATCTCTTATCACCCGCTATTAAGAACTGCCTCCCTAACCTTGTCAAAAATTTCAGGAATGCTTTCAGGAGCAATATTATCCTTCAGGTATGAAGAGAAAATTTTCTCGTACTCCGGTTTCCCCTTCAGGCTCTCCGCATATTTCGCTATATGTTCGCCCCTTATCCTTCCTGCATCAAGCATCTCCTTCTCATATTTCGTCTTGAGCCCTGAATCAATGGCACCCTTAACCGCTGAGAAAACCAACGCACCTTTGGAAGGCGTCGCAAGTCCGATGTCAACAACGAATTCTGTAACCTTCTTGCCCTTTGCCCTCTTTCCTGCTAGCAGAGCTGTCAGGTAGGCAGTTGGCGTGTTGCCCCTGCTCTGCCACCCGAATTTCTTCAGTTCATTGGAGTGGGCAGCGGCTACTGTGGTATCCCCCTTCTCGGAGTAGTTCACGAATTGCACCAGTATGCTCCTGTTGCTCTTTCTCACAACCATCCTCGGTTTCGTTGATTTGAGCAGCGCCAACCTCTTCCTATAATTAGTGAGGTTCCTCCTTCTTCTCTTGAAAGGAACAGTGTACCTTGGTCCAGTTGCTTTTCCCATAAAATCACTTCATAAGTCCGCTATCCTTGAGGTGCGAGAGAAGGCTTGCCTTGCTCTTGAACGCACCTCCCTTTATCATCCTGTAGATTTTTCTGTAAGTATCATGCTGAATTTTCTTCTCAAGCAGCAGACTCTTGGCAAGAGCCCTCTGCGCCCTTACATGGCTCATCCAGATTTCCTTCCTGGGCACTCTCGCATAGCGCTTTCCTTTTCTGCTTCCAGTACCCCTTCTCCTGCCAGCTTTCATCTTGACGTGCTTCCTCCTTCCCCTTCCTCTTGAAACTCCAGTCTTCCTTATAATATATATTACTCCTTGGGAAATGAGCGAGCGCACGTCATCCCTTGTCAGCGCCTCATCTGCTTTGCCGGAGTTCTCAGGGTCTATCTTAACTCTGCTCTCTCCAACACCGAGCAGCTCAGCGGCAATTCTCCTGACTGTCAATATTCCCATAGTATCACTCATTCAAAATTTTGAAATTCAGCTCCTTTGCTTTTGCTATAATTATGTTCCTCTTCATTCTTCCGACTCCCGCGGCTATCCTCAAGGCTTTCCCGGGCTGCACATTACCAAGCTCCTTGAGGTTTCTCACAAGAGCCTCGCCAAATCCTGACGGGTGCAGGTCTCTCACAGCGCTGGCGTTCCTCCATCCAATGTTCGGCTCAGCTCCCGCAGAGCTGTGCTTTGCCCTCTTCTTGTTGTCGTGGCCCCTGGGCCTCTTCCAGCCCTTGGCAACTCTCTTCATATCCGTTCTCCCGTAGTTCTGCCTGAAGAATTTCGGGTGTTTCTTTTTCGCAACGACCATAAGAATCACTCAACCATGTATACTCCATCCTGGAAAACCCTGCTGTCTTTTTGCTTTATCGCTGTGGCCATAGATATATTGGCGCATGTCTGCCCCACTGCATCCTTGTCCGGCCCCGAAACGAATATATCCGCGCCTTTCGCTTCAACCTTCGTCTTGCCCACTATATCCGCACTTCTTGGCTTCTTCTCCCCTATGAAGTTCTTTATGAGC
This sequence comes from Microcaldota archaeon, assembly GCA_026396455.1. GTDB lineage: Archaea > Micrarchaeota > Micrarchaeia > Burarchaeales > Fermentimicrarchaeaceae > Fermentimicrarchaeum. The sequence goes on from JAPLWT010000024.1 coordinate 6,290, forward strand.
ACCTTGTCACCTTTCACTTCAACGCTCATTGGGAAATGGGAGTGCACTGCCTGAAGCTTGTGCGAGAAACCTTCCGTGACTCCCTTGAACATGTTCTTTACATGTGCCTCTATGGTCCCCTCAAGCACCTTTCCCCCTTCCCCCCCGCCGACTTCGAGCTGGTTACCCTTTATCGCCAGCTTAACTCCAAGGGACTTGAAGCTCCTCTGCAGCTTTCCAAGCTTTCCGCTAACTATGACAGTATCGCCCTTCACCTCAGCCTGCACATCTTTCGGTATTTCGATTATCATGCTACCACTCTAGTAAACATATGCTATGAGCCTTCCTCCGATTCTCTTCTTCCTGGCATCTGCATTCGTCATGAGCCCCTGCGGGGTTGACACGATCAGCATGCCGAATTCAGGGCTTGGGATGTACCTCTGCTCCCATTTTGCCCATTCGTCCTTTCTTACCGCAAAACGGGGCTTTATCACCATGCAGTCGTTTACGCTTCCGTTCAACTGCACCTTGAATGAGCCCGACTTTCCATCGTCTATATACTCAAACTCATCCAGGTACTTGTGCTGTTGGAAAATCATCAGCACTTCCTTTATCAGTTTTGATGCCGGCTTTATAGTGCATGAAGACTTTCCGAGCATCTCATGCGTTTTTATCGTGTTAATCGCATCCGCAAGCGGATCATTTGCCATCTCATCACCTAAAACTTCCTGAAGCCTATGCTCTCACCAACCTCCCTGAAACATCTCCTGCATATGTACAGCTTGTACAATCTTATCAGTCCGCGGCTATTTCCGCAGAATCTGCATTTCCTCAAACCTCTGCCCTTGTACTTCAGCTTGAGTCTTTTCTCAGGTGAAACTTTCTTGCTAGTCATTTAACCAACTCACACAATCTCTACTCCCAGAACCTCCTTTGCAAAAGTAATTCCGTCCTCATTTGTAAGCCTGTGCCTCCTGCCAAGTGTCGCCTTCCCCCTCCTCTTCTTTGTTACTCTCACTCCCCTTCTTTTGAGGGTTACGCATACATCAAAGCCGACTATGCCGAGCTTGGGGTCGTACTTGACACCCGGGAAGTCTATGTACTCCTTTATTCCGAAGGAGAAGTTTCCCTCCTTGTCAAATGCTCTTGAACTGATTTTCTTGTCAACTGCATCAAGGGCTTTCTTGAGAAACTCCTCAGCATCCTTATCTCTTAGTGTAACCTTAGTTCCTATAGGATCGCCCTTCTTTATCTTGAAGACCAGATTCCTCACCCTGGCCGCAGTCCTAACAGCTTTCTTGCCGCTCATCTTGTTGAGAAGCGTTGAGCAACTCTGCAGCTTCTCCCCTCCCTCGCCTACCCCTATGTTTGCAGTAACTTTGTCAATGCGCACTTCCCTCATTGAACTCATCTGAACACCTTCATATCATCTCCAACAACGAAAAGATAGTCTCTCACGGTTATGAAGCTTTCAGAGTCAGAGTGAAGTTTCGCCTCTGCCCTCCTAGCACCCTTCTTGTGGTAAAGTTCATCAGCAATTGCAAGCTCCCCAGCGTGTTTTCCACTTGTTATGATGCAGTTCGCATTGGGTTCCAGCTTCATCACAGATATGACTTTCTGCTCTGGAACGGAAAGCTTAATGCTGTCACCAATCTTGAATCCCTTGTCACCAATCAGGGTTCTGCCATCATGCAAAGCAATCTGGAAGGTACCTCCCGGGATGCTTCTCTTACCCTCTACCCTGCAGAGCTTGAACTTCGAGTATTCCTCGCCAACCTCAAATAGCTTAAGTCTTGCCTTGCTGTCAACTCCAACCCAGTAGTTCTTTTTGAGGTTAGGCAAGCTGATGACATCCATGAGCCCAACTGGAAATTTCTTGTCCCTCACCGCTCTGCCGTCTACTAGAATGTTCCCCTCCATAAGAATTTTCTTCGTTTCCCTGGTGGAATCAGCCACTTTGAGTATATCCCTCACCACAGCTCCCAGGGAAACCGAGCTGTTCAGAGCGTGCGGTCCCGGGGATGGTTTGGTGATCCAAACATTCAATTTTCTTGCTAACGGAACATACCGTGGTGAAGCAATTCTCTTCATATGTGATGAACCGCCTTTTCTAGCCATTCAACCTACCTCACTCCATTTTCTTAGATCTTTCAAGTATCCTATTCCTCATCTTGTCTGACATGCCTGCTTCAATCAACATGAGATTTGACGGCTCGATCGGGATGAAAGCCTCCCCTCCCTTGCCCTTCTTGATGGCAACTCCCTCAACGAAAACTTTTCCGTGCCTGATATCAACATTCGTGACCTTACCGCTCTTCCCCCTATGCTCCCCCCGCATAATCTTCACTTTATCTCCCTCCCTGACGGGCAGGTTCCTCCTCTTCGTCTTCAGCTTCTCCCTCAATTCCTTCGCCAGGTGCACAGCCATAAGGCTGTGTCTCATGTGCAGTGGTGCCTCATATCTGGCCTTCCTCTGCTCCCTTGGTTTTTTTGAAGATGTTAGAGACGTCATTATACCACCGCGCTTGCTATTCCTGCCACCTTGGGAAACCTGTCGATGACTTCCCTCGCTATTACTCCCTTTATCTCAGTTCCCTTTGGCAAGCCTTGATCATCTATAAGCACAACTGCATTATCCTCAAACTCAACTCTGGTGCCTCCAGCCCTCCTTATACCCCTCTTCTGCCTTATTATCACGGCCTTCTCAATTTTCTTCTTCATCTGCGGAACACCTTTCTTGACAGCAACTATCACAATATCCCCAACTCCGACTGATGGATTTCTCGTCCTCTTGGTGTGGCTGCCTTTCACTCCGATTATCTGAACTATTTTTGCTCCGCTATTGTCATCGCAAATAATTCTCGAGCCGATTGTCAGCCCTTTTGGAACTTTGCTTTGTAACCCTTTCATCTTCAACTACCCCCTCTCAGCCTTCTTCACTATCTCAATAACGCTCCATGCCTTCGTCCTGCTCAGCTTCCTGCATTCTGCAATCCTGACAAAATCCCCCTCTTTAGCTCCTATGCAATCAGGGTTATGCGCAGCTATCTTTGAGTGCCTCCTAGCGAACCTTTCGTACTTTCCTATGTATTTGACCAGGGGCCTCTCAACTATCACTGTCCTCCTTCCCTTGTCGCTTACAACCATTCCTTCCAAAGTTCCTCCCCTGAGTTTAATGCCCCCGTGCTTGAAACATTTCTTATCATTGCATGTTGCCATCATCCCACCTTCTTGACGTACTTCATCAATCTTTTCGGTCTGTCCTCAGGATTGTACTCTACGAGCCTGCCCTCAACATCCACGCTCTCTCCTCCGGGCAGGTAGAACCTGAATGTGCTCGACCTCTTCGGGATAATCTTCGTCTTACCTTTTCCCTCGATTTCAATCGTATTCCTCGTCTCGTTCACTATTCTCCCCTTCTTCCCTATGAGGTTTCTGCAAGTGCTTTTTGCTATCTCAACCTCCAATCCCATAAACTCATGAATCAATATGTTGTTCTTGTCGATCATCATCATCACACATCTATGCTATTTTCAAGATAGCCCATCTTTACCAGCAGTTGTTTTGCCTTATCCCTATGCTCCCCTTGCAGCACGATTATTCCTTCCTTTGAGCTCCCTCCGCACGCGAGCATCCTCTTCAGCTCTTTTGCAGTCTTGGTAAGCTCGCCCTCCTCCAAACCTTCGATTATTGTTACAAGCTTGCCAAACTTCTTCTTCGTGCTGTAAATCTTTATCCTCTTAGCTCCCTCTCTCTCAAGAGCTTCGCACGCGCAAATTTCCTTCGGAAGCCCGCACTTGGGGCATATCTCTCCCATTTGAATCTCTCACCTCTTCAAATTTTAACTCCTTTTTCCTTAAGAATCGTCAATATCCTAGCAATGCTTCTCCTGACCTCCTTTATTCTCCCTGGATTGCTTGCCTTTCCTCCGCTCGAAACGCTTCCCCTGTCGATTCTAAGCTCGTTCCTCAGCTCTGCTAGCTTGTTCTTCAGAACGTCAACTTCCATCTGTCTCATTTCACTTACTCTCAGTATCGACATTCCCCTCTACCTCTTCAGCAGCAGCCTCCTTTATCACTCTCGGAAGCTCCACAGGCTTCGTTTTCTCCTTGTCTGGGAAAACCGTTCCCGGAAGAACTATCTTCACGAGCACCCCTATTGCACCGAATTTAGGGTATGCAGTGACATGCGCAACCTTCACAAGCCTTGAAGGCTCGCCTGATTTCGGCAGGTAGCCTGCGCCAACCCTCAGCCTTGTTGCCCTGGCTCCCTTGGCGACAATCTTTCCGCTTGCTCTTACTTCAGCTCCCAGGGCACCTGCGTCCATTATTGTCTTAAGCGTGAAATGCAGTATCCTTCTCACATTCCTCCCCATCTCTATTGACCTCACAACACTCTTCGCAACCAGCCTTGGTTCCAGGCTCTCGTTTGTGACTTCTGAAACGCTTATCTGCGGGTTATCAACTCCAAAGTTCTTCTGGATGGCCTCAGTCAAGTCCTTTATAGTCTTTCCCTTCCTCCCTATGACCTTACCAGGCTTCGTGACATCAACATTTATCCTTGTGACCATCGGAGTTCTTTGTATCTCAACTTTCGAAAAGCCTGCCCTCTCAAGCTCCTTCTCTAGGTATGCTGCAAGCCTGTACCTGCTTATTGAATCTTCTATGAATTTTCTCTCAACTGCCATATCACTTCAACTCCTCCAGAACTATCTCCACCTTAGCAGTTTCATAATCCGACCTGTTTGCTCTTCCCTTTGAGGCAATTCTCGGATATATATTCTGCTTGTTAGCTGAAGCATGCCTCACGAACAATTTCTCTCCCAGCCCCTTGTGATGTGCATTTGCAATTGCGTTTCTCAGCACTTCAAGGACTATCCTCGCGCTCTTCTTCGGGTACCTTCCCCTTTTTCCTCCAAGTTCTTTTCTGTGGCCGCACTTCTTGTTGAACTTCTCGTACCTTATGGGAACCTCTCCAAGCTTTGCGCTCTCAAGCAGACTAACCGCTTCAGGAATTTCCATTCCATTTATGTTCCTGCAAACCTGGCTCAGGTCCTTGTATGAAGCGTTGACCTCATGGAGCTGAGCTCTCGCTATGCGAGTTTCATCCTTTGTTTTGTATGAATAACCTAGCGGCATCATCACACCTACTTGAGCGGTATAAACTTGGAACCTCTTGTTGCCCCCACTCCTGGACCCGAGTGTGCTACCCTGCCAGTCGTGTGGGCGAACTCGCCAAGCCTATGGCCCACCATCTCAATCCTCATCTCAATGGTCTTGAATTCTTTACCATTATGAATGCCAAACTTGAGCCCCACCCAGTCTGGGAGTATGACAGCATCCCTAAGGTGGGTTTTGATTATCTTCTCTTTCTTTTCATCCACCTCTGCTTTCCTGACTTTCTCAATCAGTTTTCTGTAACGCGCGGAAGCTCTCTTGAGAGACCTTCTAGCCCTAGACTTGAGGAGTTTTGAAATTTCATCAGCGGTCATCTCCCTTAACTCCTCCGGAGTTTTTCCCCTGTATTGAACCTTCTTAGCCATCTACTCACCCGTACCTCTATCCTCGCTGCTCTTTCCCCTCCTCCTTCCAGTCCTCCTTGAGGCCAGATGCCCAACCTTCCTTCCTGGCGGAGTGCTTCTTGAAACTGAAGAACCCCTTCCCTTGTGGTGCTCCTTTCCTCCAAATGGATGGTTATATGGATTCATGGCAACTCCTCTCACGTTGGGCCATCTTCTGTTCATTGCGCCCATCGCATGGAATCTCTTACCCGCCTTCAGGAACGGCTTCTCCAGTCTGCCCCCACCGCATATCACTCCTATCTCTGCTCTGCACCTTCCATCAAGCACCTTCAGTTTCTTTGAAGGAAGTCTAACCGTCACACGCCCTTCCTCATGAGAAACAATAAATGCAGTAGTTCCGCTGCTCCTAACAAGTTTGCCTCCATCACCAGGAGTTATCTCAATGTTGTAGACCGGCATTCCCTCCGGGATTGAGTTGAGAGGAAGAACATTTCCAGCTCGCACCTCTGCCGCTGCCCCAACTTCTATCCTGTCCCCAATCATGGCACCCTCTGGCGCTATGAGGATGTTGCTCTCGTTGTTCTCAAGTTTGACTTCCATGAGCAATGCAGTTCTTGCAGGATCATCAACAAAGCCTATTACCCGCCCGCCCAGCTTCCCGCTCTTCTCAGCATCATCAAGACTTCTGTACTCGACATCAGCCTTGCATCTACTTGATGGCCTCCTGAAGCTGGGAGAGCCCTTCCCAAGCCTCTGCTGTATAAGTTTCTTTCCCATTCATTCCACCTATATAATCTTCAACCTCGCAGCAAGCTCATCCGCAGAGTAGCCTTTCTGCAGCTTCACATAGGCTTTCTTCCTTCCCTGCGGCGTTATGGTAACAGTAACCTTCTCAACTTTCACATTGTATGACTTCTCAACATCTTCAGCAATCTCCTTCTTTGTTGAGTTTTTCTCAACTATGAAAACCATCTTGTTCTCCTTCTCTATAAGCGCAATTGCCTTCTCAGTTGCTACGGGGTGAATCACTACCATAAACATCACATCTTTGCAAGCTCATCAATTGCCCTCTTGCTCCAGAGAGTTAATCTTCCTGCGTGAGTTCCTGGCGCAAGAGAGGTTACATCGAGCTCTCTCACTCCCTTCACATCAACTCCCGCAAGATTTCTGGCAGCCTTCACAACTTTGCTGCCATCTCCAACAACTATGAGCACTGACTTCGGCCTCACAGTTCCCCCTCTCCTCCTCTCCCTCACTCCGCTTATCCTCTTCTTTCTCTGCGCCCTGCTTAAATCTGCCTCAAGCCCAAGAGCTCTGAGGCATGCAAGAACATTTTTTGTTTTCTCAAACTCCTCAAACTTGCTTTCCACTACAAGAGGAATCTCCTTCACTGCGCCAACAGCATGCCCCCTTGCTGCAATAATCTCCTTTCTGCCAGTTGCGGCTATAGCGCTCCTCAATGCTTTCTCAAACTCCTTCTTATTTATTCTCTCAACAAGAACTTCCTCAACTCTCGGGGGATGAGCCCTTCTACCTTTCACTGCAAACGGAACTCTTTTTACTTTTCCAAACCTTCCTCTTGGGAACTTCTCTCTGGGCAATCTTGAGATACCCTTATTCTTTATGCTTCCATAGCCCTCTTTCCTTCCCCTGTATTCGGCAGTAGTCTGCAAACCAGCTCTGATGAAAGAGCCCTTCGGCTGGTATTTTCTGCTCTGCTCGGAAATAACTGCCCTCCTTATTACTTCCTCCCTTACCTCCTCATCGAACTGGCGCGGCAGCTCTATCTGCTCCAGCGGATTGCCTTCAATTGAGTATACGTTGACTTTCATTTCAAGCACCTTGCTTCGACTCCTTCGAGATGTACTTTATCTCGGGCTTGGTTGGCTTCCCAGATTCTCTCCAGCTCTTCCTAAGTTTTATCATTCTCTTGCAAGGCCCTCCCAGAGAGCCTTTTATGAGCGCGCATTCATTCTTCACAACCCCGTAGTGCGGGAACCCGCCCTTGGGGTTTGCATCATCCTTTCCAGCAATTTTCAGTATCCTCTTGTTCAGCTCAGTCCTCTTGTGATATCCGGTCTGCCCTGCCATAGGAGTGGTGTACATGACTCTGGCAGGATGCCAAGGACCGAGAGTTCCAACATGCCTTCTCCTCCCTGTTGCCTTTCTTCTCTGCAGGTGCACACCGAACCTCTTCACTGCTCCCTGCCATCCCTTGCCTTTGGTTATGCTTATAGCGTCAACATACTCGCCCTCGCTGAAAGCATCGCTGAACTTTACCTCTCTTCCAATTAGGCTCTTGCAGAATTCCAGCTTATCCTTTGGGGTTTTTCCACCGATTGCAATTTCCACAACAGTCGGCTTCTTCCTTCCAAAGCCAGTCTTGCCGGGAGCGGTCAGAGCAAGTATCCTCGCATCTTTTATGGAATCGGCATTTCCCTCAACCTTCTTCATTGCATCATCAAAGTTATTCTTCTTGAGGTGTATGCTATCCGATATTTTTTTATCAATATTATTTGCATAGACGTCAGAAAAAGTTTTCAGACCGCAAGCATCAGAAGAATAAGCCCTCAAACCCAGCACAAACAGAGAAGGAGTTTCAAGCACAGTGACAGGAACAGAAATCTCATGCCCCTTTGTCGGGGATCCCTCGTAATCATCAACCATCATGATATGCGTCATGCCAGCCTTATACCCGGCGAAGCCCAGCAGCCTTGCCTCCTCAGACTTCGGCCAGCTAGTTATGCGAGCATTCTGATTGCTCGCTCTCTTCCTTGGTCTGAATGCACGAGAACCGCTTCTCGGCTTACGGATCTTTCCCATAATAAGACCTCTGAGAGGGGGCCGGGAGACCCCAAACTTCAGTCACAGAAAAGAGTGGAATAATCTTATGAAGAAGATATTTAAAAACCTTTCTCCCTTCAAGCACCATTTCCCGTACTTTCCAAAGTAAAACAACTGATCAAATAGTTATTTAAACTTTTGAATGGTATAACTAAATGCAGTGGGCTAGGTCGGGAGGTCAGGGGTCTCCTGTAATCACAAACCCCCTTCATGGTGAGACCGAAAAACTGGGAGAGGTTCGAGCTATCTCGCCTTGGCTCAGGCGTAAGCGTTGAAGCTTTGCCTTGCTGGATGGAAGGTTGTGCGAACCGGGCTAGGCCGGAAGGAGCAACCCTAAACACAATTCACGGGAGCATTCGCTCTCTGAGTGCAATTATCCATGCTAGCAAGTAACAAAGTCTAGCCCATGCCTGAACAACCAGACGAGAGAGTTCCCATCGATTCCTGTGAGGCCCGCTGCACTATATATAATATATTATACAAAACAACAATACAACAATAGAGCCGGGGTCGCCTAGTGGTTCTTAAGCTTCTCGCAAGAGAAGTTAGGCTCTAAAGGGCGGCAGCCTGCTAAGCTGTTAGGTCCAAAAGGCCTTCGCGGGTTCGAATCCCGCCCCTGGCGTTTCCTTTTAAATAGTGCTGTAAAACACGGTTGGAAAAATGGAAAAAAGAGTATTCTTAATTCACGGCTGGGAAGGCTATCCTGAAGAAGGATGGCGACCTTGGTTAAAAAATGAGCTAGAAAAGAAAGATTTTCACGTAGTAATTCCGGCAATGCCTGATACAAAACATCCAAAAATGAATTCATGGTTAAACCATTTGACAAAAATTGTTGGAACTCCTGATAAAGATTGCTACTTTGTTGGTCATAGTCTGGGTTGCATAACGATTCTTAGATACATCGAAACTATGAAGGAAAACCAACAAATTGGTGGGGTCATATTTGTAGAAGGATTTACTTCTAATCTGGGTTACGAGGAATTAGAAAGCTTCTTCACAAAACCAATAGATTGGAAAAAAATAAAGTCTCATTGCAAAAAATTTGTGGCAATTCATTCGGATAACGATCCATATGTCTCATTGCACTACGGGGACTTTTTTAAAGAGAAATTAAACGCAGCACTGATTATAGAACATAATATGAAGCATTTTAGCGGTGATGATGGAATATCGCAATTACCCATAGTACTGGACAAGCTATTAGAGATCTCAAAATAGCAGTTGACTAGCGGGTTCTAATGTCATATCCTGCACTTCTTTTTTAAATATCTCTTCCAAATATCCAGTCATGGACAAGCTTGCGCTCAAGGAGATCCTCAAGGAATTGAAATCCCTCTCAGACCCGAAAGCATTGGAAGGAATGGCTCGCTTTGGAATCAACATAAACAATACCTACGGAGTTTCCATACCCGAACTTAGGGCACTTGCAAAGAAAATTGGAAAGAGCCATGAGCTTGCTCAGGGGCTGTGGGCATCAGGAATTCACGAGGCGAGAATACTCGCCGGGATGGTAGACGACCCCGAAATGGTGACGGAAAAACAGCTTGATGAATGGGCGAGTGAATTCGACTCATGGGATGTGTGCGACCAATGCTGCAGCAACCTTTTTGGAGAGACAAGGTTTGCCTACAAAAAAGCATTTGAATGGAGCTCAAGGGAAGAGGAGTTTGTGAAGAGGGCGGGTTTCGCCATGATGGCAGTGCTGGCAGTTCACGACAAAAATGCGAAGGACGAGGAGTTCATGAAATTCCTGCCAGTCATAAAAAGAAAGTCTGTTGATGAAAGAAACTTCGTGAAGAAAGCAGTCAACTGGGCCCTGAGACAGATTGGAAAGCGCAATTCAAAGTTGAACAGGGCAGCAGTCAAAGCTGCAGAAGAAATTGAAAAAATGAATTCGAAGAGCGCAAAATGGATTGCTTCAGATGCATTGAGGGAACTGACAAGCCATGCTGTCAAGAAGAGACTGTAACCTAGATTTAATGCACGCTCCACTGTTGCTCGTCAAATATCGTAGTTATCTTTAAATATAAGTTGCAACTAATGTAGAAAACGATAAGGTGAAGTATACATAGAATTCAAACTTCGTTCTTGGAGATTGCTATTAGCGTAGCTTTTCTAACGATAACTTTAAAAGCTTTGCCAACCTAATAATGGGTTACTGATCAGGTGGTAGTTTGGGTTCTGTCGACTTTCATCTATCCCATTTTCTCGTTCCTAAACATGAAATCCTGGCAAAGTCAAAACGCCAAGAAGTACTTTCCTCTATCGGCATAGACGAGCAGAAACTTCCCGAGATAAAACTTAACGACCCGCAGCTTAAGCTTCTTGGGGCGAAGGAAGGCGACATAATCAAGATAACCAGAAAGGATCCTACAAAAGAGAATGTTTACTACCGCCTTGTTGTGAAGTAGATTTCTTGAAGTGAGATTATGAAATGGGATTTGGTAGACGAATATTTCCGGGACAATAAACTTGTCGTGCAGCATCTTGATTCATACAACAAGTTTGTCGAATTCGGAATCCAGAACATAATCGACAACATAGGCACGATAGAGCCCAATGTCGAGAATTACAAGCTCAAGTTCGGGAAGGTCAGGAGGGACAAACCCACAATAGTTGAAGCCGACGGCTCAAGGAGGCAGATACTTCCCGCCGAGGCCAGGATGAGAAACCTGACATACGCAGCTCCAGTCTTCCTGGAATTCGTTCAGATAATCGGAGGAATTGAGAGGAGATATCCCCAGGAGGTATTCATCGGGGAACTTCCTGTGATGCTTAAATCAAAGCTGTGCCACCTGGACAACATGACTGAGGACGAGTTGATTGAAGCAGGGGAGGACCCGCAGGACCCAGGCGGTTACTTCATAATAAACGGAAGCGAGAGAGTGCTCGTCAGCATAGAAGACTTGGCTCCAAACAGGATAATGGTTTCAAAGGAGAAGGATGGAGCGCTCATTACTTCAAAAGTTTTCTCTACACGATTTGGCTTCAGGGCAAGGTGCGTTGTGGAGAGGAGCACCAACGGGGAGCTTTCAGTGGTCTTCCCGGCAGCGCCAAAGGACTTGAACCTGATAACCGTGCTGAGGGCGCTTGGCCTGCATCCGAATCAAGAGATACTCAACTCATTCAGCGATGAACTTGAAGTGCAGAATGACATGCTGCTCAATATGGAAGTTGACCAGACTACCGGAACCCAGAATGCACTTGAGGCAATTGGAAAGAAAGCTGCTGTGGGGCAGGCTAAGGTGTACCAGCTCAAGAGGGCTGAGATACTGCTTGACAACTACCTCCTGCCGCACATCAGTGTTGACCCAAGCATGAGGATTGCGAAAGCATACTACCTCTGCAAGATGACCGAGAAGGCAATAGAAGTCGCATGCGGGAATACCGCATCTGATGACAAGGATCATTATGCGAACAAGAGGATAAAGCTCGCTGGAAATTTGATGGAGGAGCTCTTCAGGTATGCCTTCCAGTTCCTGATAAAAGATATTGCTTACCAGGTTGAGAGAGCATCTGCAAGGGGCAGAAAGCTGGTCATACAGACTCTTGTGAGGCCCGATGCGCTTACTGAGAGGATAAGGTACTCAATGGCGACAGGCAACTGGATCGCTGGGCAGACGGGAGTTTCGCAGTTGCTTGACAGAACCAACTATCTCTCAACTGTTTCGCATCTTAGGAGAATAATTTCACCACTCAGCAGGAGGCACCCGCACTTCAAGGCAAGAGACCTTCACGGGACGCACTGGGGCAAGCTCTGCCCTAACGAATCACCTGAAGGCCCCTCATGCGCACTTGTGAAGAACATGTCTCTACTCTGCGACATATCGACAGGTGAAAACGAAGCCACAATCGAGGGCCTGCTGAAGAAGATGAATGTCAAAATTGAGTGATCATATGGAAAAAACGAAGCATAAGACTGCCGTATACCTGAATGGTAGGCTTCTTGGATTTCATGAGAATGGCGGCAAACTAGTGGACTCGCTCCGGGAAAAGAGGAGGACGGGCCTAATAAACAAGCAGGTCAACGTCGCCCACTTCCCGAGGGAAAAATCACTCTACATAAACACGGACAGCGGAAGGGCAAGAAGGCCCTATATTATTGTTGAGAATGGAAAGAGCAAGCTCACGTCGGAAATAGTTGAAAAGCTGGGGAAGAAGGAGGTCACCTGGGAATACTTTGTGAGCAACGGCATTATAGAATACCTGGATGCAGAGGAAGAGGAGAATGCCTATGTTGCCACAAGAGAGGAGGAGCTCACCGAGGAGCACACCCACCTAGAGATAGACCCTGTTTCGATAGTTGGAGTTACCGTTGCCCAGTTGCCCTTCCCGGAATACAATTCATCGCCAAGGATTACAATGGCTTGTGCAATGAGCAAGCAGTCCCTTGGTCTTTATGCGAGCAATTTCAACCTGAGGATGGATTCAAGGGCGCACATCATGTACTACCCGCAGGCGCCGCTTGTCCAGTCAAGGCCTTACAGAACCCTCAAATTCTCAAAAAGACCAGCTGGCCAGAACTTCGTAGTTGCAGTTGCCACTTACTACGGATACAATATGGGAGACGGAGTTGTGATGAACAGGAATTCAGTCGACAGGGCTCTGGCGAGGTCTGCCTTCTACAAGACTTATGAGACGGAGGAGAGGAGATACCCCGGAGGTCAGAAGGACAAGTTCGAGATTCCCCAGCCTACGGTTGCAGGCTACAGGGAGGAAGCCATGTACTCCAAGCTTGGAGAGGACGGCATAATATTCCCCGAGGCAGAAGTGAAAGCAAGGGACGTGCTCGTCGGAAAAACTTCACCACCAAGATTCTTGGAGGAGGTCAGCGGATTTGGCATTGCCGAGGAGAAGAAGAGGGAGAACTCCGCGGTTGTGAAAGAGGGCGAGGAGGGTTTTGTTGATTCGATCCTGCTTACCGAAAGTCCATCAGGAAATAAGCTCGTCAAGGTTAAGGTAAGAAGCGTGAAAGTGCCTGAGCCCGGAGACAAGTTCGCTTCAAGGCATGGGCAGAAGGGGGTTATAGGCCTGCTGGCAAACCAAGAAGATATGCCATTCAGCGAGCAGGGAGTAGTTCCTGATCTAATAATAAACCCACACGCAATTCCATCAAGGATGACCGCAGGTCACATACTGGAGATGCTAGGAGGAAAGGCTGCCTGCATGAATGGAAAAACAATGGATGCGACGGCATTCAACGGAGACAAGGAGGAAAGCTTCTCAAAAATACTTGAGAACTACGGCTTCAAGAAGAACGGAGAGGAGAGGCTTTATGATGGAATAAGCGGAGAGGCGATAAACGCGGAGATATTCGTCGGAGTTGTTTACTACCAGAAGCTGCATCACCTGGTTTCAAACAAGATGCATGTGAGGAGCAGAGGACCTGTCCAGCTTCTCACCCACCAGCCGACTGAGGGAAGGGCAAGGGAGGGCGGTCTAAGGTTTGGTGAGATGGAAAGAGACTGCCTCATAGGCCATGGAGCAAGCATGCTTCTCAAGGAGAGGATGCTGGAGGAGTCTGACAAGACCACCGAGCTCGTATGCGCCAAATGCGGCTCTGTCGCAGTCACGGATTACATAAGGAACAAGAGCTACTGTCCCCTCTGCTCGGAATCAAATGAACTCTACGCAATCGAGATAAGCTATGCATTCAAGCTTCTGTTGGACGAGATAAAGGCAATTGGGGTGTTCCCAAGAATTATGCTGAAAGACAAGGCGTGATAGGATGGTTGTTGAAAAAGCCGTGGAAAAAATAAAGTTCTCCCTGTTTTCGCCAGATATGGTGAGAAAAATCTCTGCTGCGAAAATAACAGTGCCGGATACATACAACGAGGATGGCTATCCGATAGACGGGGGACTTGTGGACCAGAGGCTTGGCGTCATAGACCCGGGCTTGCGCTGCAAGACATGCGGCGGAAAGATAAGGAGCTGCTCTGGACACTTCGGCCATATCGAACTTGTGAGACCGGTCATCCACCCAGAATTTGCCAAGGTTATACTCATACTGCTCAAAGCCACATGCCAGTCGTGCCACAGAGTGCTTGTGGCAAAAAAGCAGATAGACGATTTCAAAATAGCGCTGAACGAAGAGGATGTTGCGGAGCAGATGCTTGCGAGCATAAAGAAGCTCTCAAAATGCCCATACTGTGAAGCGAAGCAGCAGGACATTAAGCTGGAAAAACCAACAACATTCAACCTCGGAGACAGGATGCTCCTCACAACTGAGGTGAGGGATGCGCTTGCAGCAATACCCAATGATGATTTGAAGCTTCTTGGAGTCAACCCTGAATATTCAAGACCCGAGTGGACAGTGCTGACTGTGCTGCTCGTTCCTCCGGTCACTGTAAGACCGTCAATAACTCTGGAAACTGGTGAGAGGAGCGAGGATGACCTGACGCATAAGCTTGTTGACATAATGAGGATTAACCAGAGGCTTGAGGCGAACATAAATGCAGGAGCACCCCAGCTGATTATAGAGGACCTGTGGGAACTGCTCCAGTACCATGTCACGACATACTTCAACAATGAAACTGCCGGAATCCCTCCTGCGAGGCACAGGAGTGGAAGACCGCTCAAGACTCTCTCCCAGAGACTGAAGGGCAAGGAGGGAAGGTTCAGGTACAACCTGAGCGGCAAGAGGGTGAACTTCTCGGCGAGAACTGTCATATCACCAGACCCGAACATAAGTATAAACGACGTTGGAGTTCCGCTCCAGATAGCCCAGGAGCTTACTGTTCCAGTGAAAGTCACGGACTGGAACCTAGAGGAATGCAAGAAGATGGTGCTGAGGAACGAGTATCCGCTTGTGAATTATGTCATAAGGCCCGATGGCAAGAGGAAAAAGGCTACTGACAAGAGCAGGGAGGAGCTTGCAACCACGCTTGAGGTTGGCTGCATAGTCGAGAGACAGCTGCAGAACGGCGATACGGTGCTTTTCAACAGGCAGCCTTCTCTGCACAGGATGTCCATAATGTGCCACAATGTGAAAGTCCTGCCAGGCAAGTCCTTCAGACTCAACCTCGCGGTATGCCCGCCTTATAACGCTGATTTCGATGGGGATGAGATGAATCTTCATGTCCCGCAGAATGAGGAGGCAAGAGTTGAGGCGGAAGTTCTCATGAAGGTGCAGGACCAGATCATCTCCCCGAGGCACGGAAGGGCGCTGATAAAGGGCCAGGAGGACCATGTTTCCGGTGCTTATTTCCTAACTAGAAAGATTGCCGAGTTCGACAAGGCGGAAGCGTGCAAGTTGCTCAGCGTAGCCGGCATATACCAGCTGCCAAAGCCTGACCGGGGAGACAAATACTCGGGAAGGCTTCTGTTCTCCCAGCTGCTTCCCAAGGACTTCAACCTTTCCTATGTTTCCAAGCTCTGCCTGGAGCCGGTATGCAAGAAGGAGCAGTGCAAGGATGACGGTTATGTTGTAATAAAGAACGGAAAAATCGTTTCAGGTGCAATTGAGAGCAAAGGGTTTGAGAGCGAGCTGATAGAAAAGATAGTGAGGGACTATAACTCCGATGTTGCGCGTGAGTTCATAGACAATGCAACGCGCATGGCCCTCTAC
>JAPLWT010000001.1 GCA_026396455.1 Microcaldota archaeon
GCGGCTTATACCCACGAAGCTGAATATATTACATTTCAGTGCGGGATTGTTATGGTTCATTATAAACTACTATTTCGACTATTTCTATGGTTATCTTAATGCTGCTGGCAGATATGTTCTAGGCACCCATCCGATTTTACCGTCAAATGACAGGATTCAGGTTGTGATGGTGCTGACATTCATGCTCAGCATAGCGATGTGCGTCATTGCCTATAGGCTCTCATCGGCAAATATGCCCTGGCCTCTAAAGAAGGAGATTGCTGAAGCTCAGAAGACCACGAAAACCATGAGGGGAAGCAGGAATAGCAGC
The DNA here is from genome assembly GCA_026396455.1 of Microcaldota archaeon. GTDB lineage: Archaea > Micrarchaeota > Micrarchaeia > Burarchaeales > Fermentimicrarchaeaceae > Fermentimicrarchaeum. Next base: position 311 of record JAPLWT010000001.1, read on the forward strand.
GCATAATCTATCTTGCTGAGCTGAAGTTCCATTGCAATGTTTATGTGCTCTGAATCGAAGCCACGTGACTCAAGGGATATGGCAAGTTGCATTGCCCGCTTTAGGGAGGAGTGCATCAGGGGAACTATGAGGGGGATCGGCAGGGAGAATGGCTTCGCCTCATAGCCCCTCAGGGCCTGGGATACCCGTATCTTTGTAAGTTGCTCCTGCATGAGGGGAAGAAACCTGAGAGATATGACTAGCATGAAGGCAAGCTCGCTTGGCACTTTCAGGAAAACAAGAGCTTGCAGGAGGGATTTTATTTCGGTCGTGTATACGTTCAACAGTGAAAGCAGGATTATGTTAAGCAAGAAAAGCGAGCTCACCACTCCGTAGTATAACCCTAAAGAGGGATTGACAAGCAGGTGAAGCAGGATGGGAACCAGAAGGAGTAGCCAACTGCTCCCTAAATCCCTCACTGGCCGCAGGATGGATATCCCGCTCGTGTAGTAGAGGAGCAGGGTTACTAGGGAGAAAGGCAGGATAACCCCGAGAGTGTCTCTTGTAAATAGGATTAGTAGGAAGAACACAAGGTACAAAATCTTAACCCTTGCATCCGCCTTGTGAACCGGGGAGTTTCCGGGTATATATGCTATCATCGGCTCACCTTGAACGCCCAGCTGTGCTTTTGAACATGCATGGAACTTTCAAGCCGTATTTCTCAATTTTTGGGCTTGAGAGAATTTTTTCTGGAGGGCCGTCTAGCTTTATAGTGCTGTCCTTGAGCACAAGCACTCTCCTAACGTTTTCAACAAGCAGCTCGGTATCATGCTCCACAACTATGATGGTGATGCCTTTCCTGTTCAGCGCCCTAAGAATTTTGTATAGCGTTATAGCGCTACTAGAATCCAGACTTGAGGATGGTTCGTCAAGCAGGATGACCTCTGGCTCCATTGCAAGAGTTGAGGCGATAGCCAGCTTCTGCTTCTGACCCTCTGAAAGATTATTGGGGTTCTCATCCTTCATTGAGCGGAGGCCGAAGAGCTTCAGGTACTTGTCAACCCTCCTTTCTATCTGATCCTTTGGAAGCTTGCGATTTTCCAGCGCGAAAGCAACCTCGTCTCCCACCCTCAGGGAGAATATCTGCGAGTTTGGGTCCTGCAGCACTATTCCAATTTTCTGGGAGATTTCACTGACCTTTGAGGTCTTTATGTCCATCCCGCATGCAGTGACCGCCCCTTTGAGATTCCCGCGTATCATGTTGGGTATCACTCCATTCATTACGAGGAGAAGGGTACTCTTGCCACTCCCCACCGGACCGGCTATCCCCACGAACTCCCCCCGGCCTATGGAAAGGTTTATTCCTTTCAACACCTCCCTTTTCCCGTAGGAGAAGCTGAGGTTGCATATGTTTATTGCATCTACCATGTTGCATACCTCTCCATGAAACCGAACTTGTATGCAAGAGTCCACGCCAACACCACCTCAACTACCCCCTGGAAAACATTCCAAGCAGATATGATATACCATGGCGCAATTGCCATGAATTGTTCTGGTGATGTATGGAAGAATAGCGGCCCTGCAAAATAGTAGTTGGATACTACGGTGGCAATCGCCCTTACTATTACGCTCAGAGAAAGCATTATTGCGAGTGCTTTTGCATCAGCGAAAATCAGCGGAGTGGTGTCCTTGGAATATCTGCCCCAGAAGTGCAATAGAATCAGCGAGAATATCGCTATTGCAGCTATGGGAAGAAGGCCGAGAAGCAGGTCCGATGCAGTGACTCTTGACTCCGCGGCATTGAGGTAATCAATTTGCGGGATAGCATAGATAGTTGAGTTTGAGATGGATGGCACATAACTCCTGCCTACGAGGTTTGCATTTATGGAGACCAGGAATAGCATGAGGGATACGAAAAGCGCAAAAAACACATTTATCAGAATTTTTCCAGTATCGAAGTTCTTCTTCACCGATAGCATGTAGAATGCGGGTATGAGAAACATTGGGACAGTCGCTGTGAACTTCATAACTGCGCCAATCCACGAGGTGGGTGCTACGAGAGTTATAATGAAAGCTGTCAGAAGCGAGATATAGACCGCAGCATCAAGTCCGAAGAGGAAGAAGCCGAGCATTATGGGAACTGCAACCAGATCCACCGTCATGCCGAAGCCGGTGGGTATGCCTATAACCCCATTGGAAATCTGTAAGATAGCCGCCACGCAAGAGAGCATCGCTATTGAGGTGAGTTTGTATGTCTTCATGAAAAGAAGTTGCGTTTTTACTCTTTTAAATGTATTTACTCAAAAATGATTAGCTTGCAAACAATGAATTCTTCTTATTGATGTGTATTCAGGAATGTTTTTAAATCGCGGAACGAAAATCCGTAAGTATGATGCATAGAAGAGGGCAGAGCGCAGTTGAATACCTATCGGTTTATGCAATTGCATTCATGATTGTACTGGTAGTGATTGCTGCAGTGTATTACATGTGGACTCGGCAAGGCACAGCTACGCCATCCTGTGATATCTCCACGGACCTTGTATGCACGGGTTTCAAGATAACCCAGACTGGCAACCTGACTCTCATTATGAGACAGACAACCGGCCACAGCATAACTATAACTGGTATCAACTGCACAGCAGAGGAGAATGCCGCTCAGATCACGACACCCGTAAATGTACTGATTAGTGATGGTGAGATGGGCAACGTGTCTAACGGCCAGCCATGCTACCTAGCGAGTGGTTCTATTGCTTCAGGCAGTATCGGAAACTTCTACAAGGGAAAGCTTTTTTTGAAGTATACTGAAACGGATACTCTGATGGTTCATTCAGTGATAGGGAGGATAGTTGTTAAATATGAGTAATATAGTGCATCTAAAGTAGAGTTTCGAGGTCGGGCAATACAATAAATTTATAAAGAGCCAAGCATCAAGATAGATTGGTGAATAGTATGAGAAGAGCACAGGCAGCAATGGAATATTTGATAACATACGGATGGGCAGTCTTGATAATGCTCGTAGTTGTTGGGGTCCTTTTTTACCTCGGTATATTCAACCCTAAAGCTATAGCGGCATGCAGCTTCCAAACTCCGGGCTTCACATGCTACGCATACAAGTTGGCATCAAACACTTCAAATAATGAGCATGGTCTTATACTTGACTTGGGCCAGGCTACTGGACATGACATAAAGGTTACTGGAATAAATTGCACAGCTTCAGGAACTTGGATTGTTACTGAGTTTACTGCGGCTCAGGGCAACGTAACAGTATCCTCGGGAAACCACAAGATGCTGAACGGGACATCCACCAACCCAGGCGTAATTGTGAATTGCTATAAAGCAGATGGCACTGCAATTTCGACTAGTGATGCTTCGGCATACTACACTGGCAAGATATACGTCCACTATTATGACACAGAAACGAATCTGGACCACAAGGTGATAGGGGATATATCCGGAAAAGTGGAGTAGCTGAAAGGAGTATGCTGCTATGTTAAAGTCTAAGTTTCCCGGATTCGCCAACAGGGCGAGCATACGGATGGGTATGCTCTTTTCAAAAATACCACTCTCTGCTAATGGCTGGACTTTGTTGTCCGTCGTCCCAGCAATCCTCGGCTTTGTATTTCTTTTGTACAAACAGATGGATTATGCGCTGATTCTATTCATCATATCTTCCGCGATGGATGCGATAGATGGAGGGGTCGCAAGGGTAACTGGCACTGTAAGCAATCTCGGGGCATATCTGGATGGAATGATGGATAGGGTTGTTGAGGGGCTGCTCTTCATAGGCATAATGCTATACGGGATACCAGACTGGGTGGTGGGCGTCTATACCACTCCGTCTTACATGTGGATTGCACTTCTGCTGTTTTTTGGTTCTGCGATGGTGAGTTTCTCCAAGGCATATGCCACCCACAGGAGGGTTCTGAGAAGCGAGAAGAAGGTCTCCAAAATGCCAGGTATACTGGAAAGGGCGGAGAGGCTCGTGCTTGTTTTCCTTGGGATGCTTCTCTACAGGTTCAACCCACTGTATCTGACATACGCGATAGTTCTGGCAGCCGTGCTCTCAATTATAACCATGGTGCAGAGGGTTCTTTTTACCGTAAGGAATGCGGAGTACTGAGAAAATGAAAGTGGATATGCACATCCACACGATTTACTCTGGCGATTCAGTTGGCAAGCCTTCGGGAATAATCAAAGCAGCCGCTAGCAGGGGGCTTGATGGAGTGGCAGTGGCGGACCACAACACCACAAAAGGATGGAAGGAAATGCTCGCGGAGGGCAGGAAGAGGGGTATTTCAGTCATCCTGGGAGAGGAGGTCAAGGTCGAATTCGAGGGAAGAGTAGTAGGCGAGGTGCTGGGGTACTTTATGAATGAAGAAGTGAAGAGAGGGGAGGTTCATGAGGTGTTGGACGCAATTGCAGACCAGGGGGCATTGGCAGCTCTGCCGCATCCCTTCTGTTTCTTGAGAGGCATGAAGATGGATGTCGAGGAGATCATAGGTAAGGTGCAGGCAGTTGAGGTATTCAACTCATGTGTGTATTTCGACTACAATAATCAGAAAGCCTTGATGTTTGCCAGAAAGCATAAACTTGCAGAAATTGGGGGAAGCGATGCACATACCGAGCAGGAAGTGGGCAATGCGTATACCTATGCAGAAGCGGATGAAATCAAGAAGTTTAGAGATGCGATATTAAAAAGAAAAACAAAGGCGGAGGGAAAGCTTACGAGCCACGCACTGAGATTCATTTCAAAGCTGCTTGGCTCGAGATAGTTCATCCTCCCTTCTTTATAACTGACTTTCCTCTGGGCGTGAGTTTGTAGAAAACCCACTTCTTACCATCGACTTCTATCTTCTCAACCAGGTTTGCTTCCCTTAGTTTGTCAAGATGCTCCACTATTGTGGCTTTGCTCTTGTTGAGTTTCGTGCTTATGTCCGTGGGGGTCCTCTCACCTTCCAGAAGCGTGTTCAGTATTCCCACGCGCGTATCTGACGACAGGGCTCTGTATACTTCTATATCGTCAACTTCAGCCTGCGGGGAATATCTCTTCATTATGTTGAGAGCCGTGAACAGCGCCAGGAAGGCCAGTATCACGCCCGCAGGTATCATTGCAAGCGCAGATAAGTCCTGCGGGGATGAAGTTGGCGGAGCAGCCCCGTTCTGCGGGGGAGCTTCACCCGTATTTGTAACTGAAGGTGTGATTTTTATGACTTCCCCAGAGCTGCACAGCAATGCACTGTTCCCAACAGACAGGTAGTTCACGAGCTGCATATTATCCAGCAAGCCCGTGTACTCCGCTGAGCCAAATGGTATTGTTTTGGTTGGCTGCTCATCTCCGCATTCGGTATCTTTCCATATGCCGCCGACAGACACGAATGTCTTGGCCCCAATCACTTTCGTCTCCGGAGTTTGTGAGGCAACCTGTGCCGTATTCTCGGCAGCCTTGTAGGCACTGGCGGTTCCGAATATTCCGCCGGCCATTGGCAGCACTCCAATGTCCAAATCTCTCCTTACCTCATTTCCCTCGTTGGACACGACAAGATAGGAGGTATAGGGCGTTGGTATGCCGTATTTGGTGGCAAGCTCCGTTACCTGCTGCTTGAGCTCTTCGGTTTCACCTTCAAGGGTTATCTGGTCAAGCAGATAGCCCACCTTCCTCAGAGCCCATGTCCTCTCAACGAAGTTGCTTGTGGAGGTTTGCGGGAAGTTTACATTATAATCTATTTCTTTCTCAGTCCCGTTTATGGTGCCTTTCAGCTTGACAGTTGCATCGCCATAGCCGCCGTATCTGCCGGCAACTACCAACTGCGTCCCGAGGAATATGTCTGGTATCCTCCTTGGTAGCAGATCGTATGTTGAAACTCCAACTTGCGCGCGAATGCACGCTGGGCTACCCTGCTCGCATACTATCGGAGCTGAGGAGGGGGTTATGGTGAGGTGCACATTTGAAAGCAGCGGGGTTGCAATTCTGTCGTAGAATGATTTGAGCGTCATCTCAAGGTCGGCTTCGCTCTTTATGTATGTGGGTATCCCATCTCCGAATTCATTTGAGAGCTTATCTAGAATCTCGAAATCGACATCGTCCCCAACTCCGAACACGAATAGTTTGAAATCTTGGGAGGTTCTGTAAGCTGCCGTCTCCTTAAGGGTCCTGATTATCGCTGCATCCGAGTGCCCAGTCGTATCCCGGCCATCTGTGAGAAGCACTACTATGTGCACCCTGCTGTCGTTCTGAAACCAGGTGATGGAATCTACAAGCGGATCTTGCAGGTCCGTTGAGCCACCTGCGAATACGTCATCAACAAACTCCTTTGCAGCGGGAATTGAGCTAACTCCGTTCAATGCATTTGAGTATCTGTTCGCTACAGTTGAGAAAGCTATGATGTTGAACCTGTCGCTGCCATTAAGCTTTTCCAACCCGTATTTAAGCGCTCTTTTTGCCTGCTCCATTTTTGTGCCTTCCATGCTTCCGGAAGTGTCAATAACAAAAACTACATCCTTGGGAATTGGCGATTGGTTTACAAGTGAAGGGTAGACGAAGAGGAGGAAGTAACCGGTGTCATCGCTCTTATGAGTGAGGAGCTGAACGTCATACTCCCTGTCAGTCACACCGTAATAAAGCTGGAAATCCTTGTCGGGCAGAACTTTTTCTTCATAGTAAGTTGCAACAGCCTCCCCCTTCCCGCCTCTCTGCACTGTTATGCTATGGGTTGGCGAGTAGATGAAGCCAATATTTCCTGGCGCATTTATGTTGACCGTTATATTTACTGGATCGATGGGCTTGGTTGAATACCTCTCAGGGCTGAGAGGATACGTATAGGAGTAAAGTCCTCCGCTGGATGGTATTATCTGCTCGTATGTTATCACTACCTTTACTGTTTTGCCTCTTGGGAGCACCAGGCTTGACGAGAAAGCATCCCTACCGACATACTCCAGGAGGGAGGCATCCTTTCTCTGCAGCACATACTGCTCATAAGTCTGCTTGGCCTCGTCGCTTCCAAGAAGTCTTCCCTCCAGTGTTTTTCCGTCCACTATAAGCTTGACATCCCTTATTCCGCCTCCTGGAACTGGAAACATGTAGGTTCCTTCCAGATCTTTGTAACCGTCATTTCTGAACTCCTGCTCCACGCGGGTTTTTGCGTATGTATCATTTATTGTGACAGTGACGTAGTGATTGAGAATAAGCGGATAC
>JAPLWT010000020.1 GCA_026396455.1 Microcaldota archaeon
TATTTTATTGTGCTTTGAACTTAAATTATACGCCTCCATCTTTCTGCCGACATGCCATTTCTCCAGTTTCTCTGCAATTTTGAGCCCTCTTTTGCTGCTGCATATTACTACCAGCTCGCATCCTCTCCTCGCCATCATCCATGCTGCGTTATATGAACTCATATCGCTAATCACTGCGACTACCTTGCCCTGGCTCCCAAGAGGCATCCCACCGCATGCTTTTATGCGATTTCTTGAGATGAAGGCCTTCTTCATCCTCACATCAACAAATATCTCTTCACTGGGCTCCTCAAGATCTACTTTCAGTTTCCTGTTTCTAAGTTCACTAAGCATTCTTGCTCCTGCCTTTACTCCTATATCATTGCTAGTAAAATTGTGCTCGCCAAATCTTCTCGCTCTTATCGCAAAAGAGGAGCCTTTCCTGAATTTCCTGCCAATCCCGACGCACTTCTCAACAATTCGGTCAATATCCGCCGGCACAACCTCGCATATGGAAATATACACAATTCCAAAAACATTCCTCAGCTTCTCTGCGCATCTCTCCTCGTCATCTGCTTCTATAAAAAAGACCCCTCCCTCCCTGCTTATCCTGAAGTTGCATCCTTCAAGCGCCACCCTGATATTCCACCCCAGAATCCTCTCAAGAATAGACCTCGTTGCTTTTCCTTTCAGCATTATTTCGGAGTATTTTGCCAGTATCACAGGTAAATTATACGCTTTGCCATTTTATTAATGTGCTCCATCCGGATTATGTGCAAAGCTTTTAAAAACAAAGTACAAAATCCTTTATATGAATGCCAGCATGACTTTCACTCTTTTCAGTGCATTTGCAATGATAGTAATCACGCTCATATTCATCTATCTAATCACCCGGTGAGTTGATGGACTGGAGGATAGCAGCTGTTGTAACGATGCTTGTGCTTGGAGTCTACAACATACTCGTAAAGAAATTTGTCGATAACGAGGATTGGAGAGTGGTAATACCATTTGTTTTTATTGCCTCCCTTGTGCTTTTCATATATTTCCTGGCCACATACCAGACCTTTGCTTATAAAATAAATACGGATTCAATCCTGCTTTCCGTGGCATTGGCTTTAGTTTTTGGCATCTCAATAATCTTCACCTACCTCTCATTCAGCGAAGGAGGCCCTGTGAGCATAGTGGTGCCAATATTCAGCCTCAGCACATTTGTCGCAGTTATCCTAGCAGTTGTATTCCTCAAGGAGACCATAAATCTTCAGACGATGATAGGCATAATCCTAAGCCTTGTTGGCATGGTTTTCCTTCTCTATAAATAACTCATCACGATAGACAAATGACGAATAAGCTTATAAAAATTCTCTAGCATACTATACTACACGGAGGGAGACAAATGGAAGCAGATTTTGTAAGAGTATCACAGAAGAAGTTTAAAGGAAAGCCCAATATGGGCGCATATGAAAAGGTTTATTCCAATTTCAAATGGGAGGACGTACAAGATGAGGTGGAGTCTTTCGAGGGAGGTAAGCTGAACCAGGCTTACAACACGATAGATAAGCACAGAAATACGTGGAGGAAGAACAAGGTGGCTCTTTACTGGGAGGGTGAGGACGGAACAGCAAAGAAATACACTTTCCTGGAAATGTCTAACCTCTCCAACAAGTTTGCCAATGCTCTCACGAGCCGTGGCATAAAGAAGGGGGACAGAGTTTTCATATTCCTTTCAAGAATACCGGAGAACTACACAAGTTTCCTCGGAATACTGAAAATGGGCGGAGTTGCTGGCACGATGTTCGCGGCATTCGGCCCAGAGGCAGTGAGGGACAGACTGCTCGACAGCGATGCCGTTGCCGTTGTCACAGATATGAAGCTCAAGCCAAGAGTTGACCAGATACGAAAGGAGCTTCCGAATCTCAAGTACGTATTTGTTGTTGGGGGAAAAGACCTTAAGGCCGACCAAGGCGAACTCAGCTTTGAGGAGGAAGTCAAGCGTGCATCACGCGACTTTGAAGCTGAGAAGATGAACCCGGATGATACTGCTTTTATACAATACACATCAGGCTCAACAGGGAAGCCCAAGGGGGTTATGCACACACACGGAGGAATGCTCCAGCAGCACATAACAGCGAAATGGGTGCTTGACCTCAAGGACGACGACATATACTGGTGCACATCCGACCCAGGCTGGATAACTGGGATAATATACACAATTCTTGGTGCTTGGTCCAATGGCGCCTCTCAAGTGATATTCGACGGAAGGTTTGATCCTGATAAATGGTACTCGCTCATAGAGAGATACCAAATTAATGTTTGGTACACTGCCCCTACGGCCCTGAGGATGCTGATGTCCATAGGTGACGAGATACCAAAGAAATACAACATGAAGAGCCTGAGGCACATATGCAGCGTTGGCGAGCCGCTCAATCCAGAGCCGATAAGGTGGGCCCACAAGGTTTTCGGGCTGTGGGTGCACGACACCTGGTGGCAGACTGAGACTGGGAGCATGCTGATATGCAACTACCCGAAGATGGACATGAAGATTGGGTACATGGGGAAACCATTCCCAGGCATAACAGCTGCAGTAGTAGATGATAACGGCAATGAGGTGAAGCCTGGAGAAGAGGGAGATCTGGCCCTGAGGCCGGGCTGGCCGTCGATGTTCAAGGGCATATGGAAAAACGAGGAGAAATTCAAGTCCTACATAAAGAACGGCTGGTACATCACAGGTGACAAGGGCAAGATGGACTCAGACGGCTACTTCATATACGTGGGAAGGGGAGACGACGTCATAAAGACTGCTGGCGAGAGAGTAGGTCCATTCGAGATAGAGAGTGCTCTAGTTGACCACCCCGCGGTTGCAGAGGCAGGCGTCATAGGCAAGCCAGACCCCGAGGGGATAAGAGGAGAGATAATCAAGGCATTCATAGTCCTCAGGAAGGGCCACACCCCATCCAAGGAGCTTGAGGAGGAAATAAGGAAGTTCATAAAGACCAGGCTCGCAGGGCACATGTACCCGAAAGAAATAGAGTTCAGGGACACCCTGCCAAGGACGCAGAGCGGGAAGATAATGAGAAGGGTGCTGAAAGCTCAGGAGCTCGGTCTGCCGACTGGAGACCTTTCGACAATCGAGAAATAATCTCCTTCTTTTTTCTTATTTTATTTTTTATTCACAAATTTCGAGTAGTTCACAAGCTTCCTCAGCGCCATTATTGCATGCGCGGAGGACGTGTAAGTTGGAACCCCGCAGTTCTCCAGCATCCTACTGTGCACTTCGCTGTATTCTCCACCAGGGCATACAACGAGTATTGGTTTCTTCTTAATATTCGATGCTTCCACAAGTATGCTGACGATTCTAGAATCAATATTCTCTGTTTGGAAAAGCACTCCAACGAGAATTGCGTCTATACCAGAATCTTCGAGCATGCTATGCACCGCAACCCCGAACCTATCAGCGCCAGCATCTCCGCTCAAATCCAGCGGATTCTTAATATTAACATAAGCCGGCACATTCTCGCTTATCTTCCTCTTGCTCTCCTCGCTCAGTTCAGCAAGTTTCAGTCCATTCTCCTCAACGCTATCTGTTGCGACGACCGCCAACCCCCCTCCGTTAGTTATTATCCCGACTCTCTCACCACTGCAGAACGGCTGGGATTCAAAAAGTTTTGAGAAATCGAAAATCTGATCCAAATTTCGAGCTTCTGTTGCATTGCACTGTTTGAACACTGCCTCGTAGACTGCAGCATTCCCTGCCAAAGAGCCGGTGTGAGACTTCGTCGCAGCAGCACCCCCAGCTGTCTTTCCTCCCTTCAGCACAACTACTGGCTTCTTCTTTGTAACCTCCTTCAACGTTTCAAAGAACTCTCTACCCCTTCTTACTCCTTCTATGTAAAGTACAATTATCCTAGTTTTATCATCATCAGCTATATACCTCAGCATATCCGTCTCATCAAGCACAGCGCCGTTACCATAAGAAACAAATTTTGACATTCCGAAGCCCTGCCTTGCCATCAAATCAAGCACGGCGCCTCCAATAGCACCGCTCTGGCTTATGAAGCTCACCGTTCCGAGCTTCGGCCTTCCCATTTTGTAGGTTGGTATGAAAACACTGTCAACTCTTGTCAAAGGGTTTATCACTCCCATGCAGTTTGGCCCAAGGCATGCAATGTCATACTTGCGGCATACTTCCTTGAGCTCATTCTCCAGCTCAACATTCCCGACTTCTGAGAACCCTCCGCTTATAACTATCGCCCCTTTAACCCCCTTCTCCCCGCACTCTCTCAGCGCATCAGGAACAAACTTTGCGGGTATGGCTATCACAGCAAGGTCAATCTCCCCTTCAACATCCTTAACGCTTGGATAGCATTTCAAGTCAAGTATCTCAGTACATTTGGGGTTTATCGGGTAAACCCGCCCCCTAAAACCGCCTTCAATGGAATTCCTTACGAGCACATGCCCAATCTTTCCAGGGTCTCTGGAAGCGCCTATTACCGCAACGCTATTCGGGTTGAAGAGAACATCTACATTCAAGGTAACACCCTTATATCCACTGCGCAATACCCCTTCCCATACACTATGGCAGGGTTTATATCCATCTCATTTATCTGCTCATTTTCATAGAGGAGTTTTGAGACTTTCTGAAGAACATCTGCTATTGCTTCAATATCCGCAGGCTTGCTCCCCCTCACCCCTTTAAACAGCGGATATGCCTTAAGCTCAGTTATCATTTCCAATGCGTCATCCCTACCTATGGGGCACACCCTGAGCGAGAAATCCTTGAAAACTTCCACAAATATTCCCCCAAGTCCGAACAGTATGACTGGCCCAAACTGCTCGTCCCTCCTTCCCCCGACTATCATCTCCAAACCTGGCTTTGCCATGCTCTGGACGAGCACCCCATCAACTTTCGCGTTCCCAGCATTCGACATAATTTCTAAATAAGCCTTTCTGAGCGAATCTGCATCCTTAACATTCAGCTTCACGCATCCCTGGTCTGATTTGTGGAGTATTTCATCCGATACGACCTTTAAAACAACCGGATACTTCGCAACTTTCAAAGCTTCATCAACAGTTCTAACCACGCTGCCTTCCACGAAATTTATGTCATATCTCTTAAGTAGGGCAACAGCCTCTTGGTATCTCATTCCAACAACCTACTCCAACGCAATAAATTAGATTACTCTACTTTTTTATAGTTTGCCTAAAAATAAGCGTTATAATCCACCCGTAAAAGATGCGATTTCCACTCACTTCTTCAAAACGAGATATACTGCAGCCAATACGCATGCCACGGCTATCAAAATCCCTATCACATAGACTGCTAGTTGCATGGGGTTCTTCTTCCAGTTCTCAATGTAATAATCCATCTTAGCCTTCCTCTTTGTAGAACTATCCAGCTTGACAGCTTCAGCAGGTGCGGTCGTTGCCGCAGCTTCGGCAAGTGCTGGCGGCTCAGCGATTTCGGCAGGCGGAGCTCCAGTGACCACTATCTGCTCCTCAGGTGGCTTTTCCTTCCTCGGCATTGCGCTAACCTTCTTGAACCCATCCTCAGTTATGCTCAGGCTTACCTTTAGGTTTTTTATGGCATAGCTGGCCAAATCCTGTTTCACAAGCTTGTGCAGATGCACCGCAAGGTCGCCGCTCCTTATGTTCAGCTTGTTTTTTATTGCTTCTGAATCTTGGTAACCAGCAACTATATTCTGCAATATGGCCAGATCCAACTCGTCAACTGCCTCCTTTGCCTTCTCGTCAGCCACCTCCAGCATTCTGGCTCCAACCTCCGTAACCTCGACTTCACTGGGGCCAGGGTAGCTTGACTTGAAGTCTATATACCCCTTCTGCTTAAGAGTTCCCAGAATGTTTGCAGATTCAAAAAAAGACGAGTTTATCTTAACTCCGAACTTCTCAACTACGGTACCTGGTTCTATCCTCTGCAGCACCACCAAATCCCTAAAAGTGAGCTCTTCCATGATAAGCTTTTTTTAATTAACCTTTAAATAGTTAATCGATGAGGTTTAGTTTTCTTGGAGGAGCCGAAGAAGTTGGCAAGTCCGCCTTTCTTCTTGAGGATGAAAAGAGGCTGCTTCTGGAATATGGGATAAAATTGCATCAGAAGACAGAGTACCCTCTGCCCTTCCAGGGAACTATTGATTATGTAATACTCTCGCATGCCCACCTTGACCATTCCGGTTTTGTGCCTGCCGTTTACGAACACTGCTCTCCCCCCTGCATAGCCACCTACCCAACCCAGGCGCTCAGCACGATGCTTGTGAAGGATTCGATGAAAGTGCAGAGGTTGAAAAGGCAGAAAGTCAACTTTTCAGGTATCAGCTTCAGGAAAATGCTGAACAACCTCGTACCGCTCGCCTATGGGCAGAATTTCTATCTTTCCCCAAATATGTCGCTTACTTTTACCGACGCGGGGCATATACCCGGTGCAACAATAAGCACAATCCAGGTTGGCAAAAGAAAGGTGGTTTACACTGGGGATTTCAAGCTAGGTGAAACATGGCTGCATAAGGGAGCAGAGTGCGTTCAGGAGTCTGATATCCTCCTGATCGAGAGCACATACTCGAAAAGGGAGCATCCTGATAGAAAGAGTCTTGAGGAGCGGTTATACAACGAGATACGTTCCGTGCTAGAACGAGGAGGAAACGCCCTTTTGCCATGCTTTGCGGTTGGAAGAAGCCAGGAAGTCATTCAGATGTTGCGTTATTTCGATGAAGATATGAAAATATTCTTTGATGGGATGGCTAAGACAGCATCGCAAATAATACTGGATTACCCCAGCTACTTAAAAAATGCAAAATACCTGGCAGACTGCCTGAGCAGTGCGGAATGGGTCAACTCTCAGGGCCAGAGGGCGAAGGCTCTCTCAAAACCAAGCGTGATAATCTCGCCAGCTGGCATGCTTGAGGGTGGGCCTTCAGTGAAATACGCACTTAACCTAAATGAAGAATCCGAGATAATACTCACAGGATTCCAGGTTCCTGGAACAAATGGCAAACTGTTGCTCGATGAGCACAAGATAAGAGTGAACGGCATATTGCATGACGTGCGGGTTCCAGTCGAATATCTTGACTTCAGCGCCCACGCTTCAAGGGAAGATCTATTTAAATTCGTTGAGAAAGCATCTCCAGAGAAAATATTTTGCGTACATGGCGAGACCTGTCAGGATTTCGCAGGGGAGCTCCGTGCAAAAGGTTATGATGCAGTTGCCCCCAAAATTGGCGAGTCATTCGTGGTGTAGGTGGTCGGATGGAAATATGCATGCTTGACCCACTGTTCTATCCATACTTTGGCGGTACGGAAAAAGTCGTGTATGAGTTCGGGAAGAGGCTCGCCAAGAAGCACGGTATAAGCATACTTACCTCGCAGATACCTGGCACCTCACCATATGAAGAAATTGAGAGAATGAAGATCTACAGGACCCCTTCCATGTATCTGAAGAACCTCCCCTCCTTCATGCCTCCCCCTTACACAATTTCACCCCTGCTCATCAGGGACCTATTCGAGAAGTCGGATGCCGACATTTTTCATATTCACTGCAGGTATTTTTACTACCTGGGTACGCTACTCTCCATAAAGTACCTCCTGCGTAAGAAGCTGATGCTAACTCTGCACAACGCCCACCCAGAGGGGATATCCCTCATGACTGACAGTTCAGCCGCTCTCTATGACGCAGTCTGGGGCAACAGGATAATGGAGAATTGCGATAGGATAGTTGCAGTTAGCAGATACACCAAAGAGGTAACCGTTCCCTCGTACCTTAAGCACAATGCAGAGGTAGTCTACAACGGGGTTGATGAGAAGCATTTCAAGCCAAGGAAGAGGAGCCCGATACGCGAGAAATTCGTAGTGGGCGATGCCCCCATTCTGCTGACCAACGGGAGGCTTGTCACACAGAAAGGAATGTATTACCTCATAGAAGCTTTCTACTCTCTCAAGAAGGATTTCAAGGATGCCAAGCTCATAATAATCGGCAAGGGACCACTCAAGGACGAGTTGGGCAGCCAGTGCTTCAGGCTTGGCCTGCAGGGCTCGGTTCATTTTGTCACAGGAATACCTGAGGATGAGCTTCCACTATACTACAATGCAGCAACTCTCTTCGTTCTGCCAACTCTATGGGAACCCTCGGCGGTTGTGCTCTACGAAGCGCTTGCTTCTGGAAAGGCGATAGTGGCAACGCGAGTGGGGGGAAACCCCGAGATAGTAAGCAGCAAATGCGGGCTGCTGGTCCCTCCGCGTAATTCACGTGAGTTATACAACTCTATGAAACTTCTGCTTGATAACGACAAGCTGAGGAAGAAAATGGAGAAAAGCTCAAGGGAGAGAGCAGTGGAGAACTTCACGTGGGATATTGCTGCAAAAAGATATGAGAGCATATACAAGGATGTCCTTTCCTGATCACTTGTAGAACTTGTACTCGTCCGAGTAGCCTTTTTTCAGAATGTACAGATCAAAGTAGGCTTTCCAGTAGTGCAGTGTTTCTCTGACATAACCTGCCTTCTCAAATCTCCTCGTTGAGGCTTTAACCACGAGAGAAGGGTCAAAGACTACCTTTCCCGACCTTTTAATCCTGTTTGGAAACTCGTTGTCATCCAGAGTTTTGATCCTCTCGCTATAACCGCCAGCCTTGATGTATGCGTCCTTCCTGAATGAGGAGTTGACCCCATGGAAAACGATGAACCCAAATAATTTCGCAAACCTGGCAAAATAGTCACTTGTAATTTTGAATATCAGCCTGTGCTTAAGCTTGCCGTCAGCCGGAGCTATAGGCCCCCCCACCGCAACGACCTCCTTATCCTCAAAATGCTTTGCTATCTTCTCAAGCCAATCAGCAGGATATACCGAGTCCCCGTCGGTGCATACAACTATATCGCCTTTCGCCTCCCTCGCACCCCTGTTCCTCGCAAGCGGCACTCCTCTTCTCGGTTCATAGATAACCCTGCTCTTGTACTTTCTGGCTGTTCCTATAGTCCCATCCTTGCTTCCAGAATCAACAATAATCACCTCAAAATCCTTGTACGTCTGCTTGCTAAGCGATTTCAGGCACCTCTCTATGACATTTCCCTCATTCAGAGTCGGTATCACCACAGATATCATAACACCACCTTCTCGTATAGCTTGACCAGCCTTGTAGCGCAGTTCTCAATCGAAAATTCTTCCGCGCTCTTTCTCGCATTCTTTTTTATCTCCTCGCCGCTTTTCAATGCCTTTATTATCTTCTCGGCGCACTCATCCGGATCATCTGAGTCGAACTTGTAGCCATTATAATTCTCCCTTATAATCTCCTTGAGCGCCAGGTAGTCAGCCCCAACTACGGGCTTACCGCTTGCCATAGCCTCCTGCACAACTATCCCCTGGGTTTCGAACTTGGATGGTATGGCAAAGACATCCGCAGCTGCATACACCAACGGCATCTTCTCAGCTGGCACTGCCTCGTTTACGAAACGGAACCATTTACCCACTCCTGCTTTGTTCACAAGTTTCTTGTAGTAACCTGCAGCAGGCCCCTCCCCGACTATGACAAATCTAGCGTCAGAGAACTCCTCAAGAACTACGAGTGAGGATTTTATCAGCACATCGAGGTTCTTCTCCAGAACAAGCCTCCCCACGTTCAGTATAATCTTGTTCTTCTCCATTCCCCATTCCTTTCTCACGATGCTTCCATCATTATCTGGGTTGAATTTTCTTATATCTATTCCTGTTGGTATAACCGAAATTCCTGTGAGCCCCCTCTCCTCCAGCATTTCCTTTATAACTACGCTGGGGGTTATGACCGCGTCGCACTTCTTATAGTACCACTCAAGATACTTCCATGTGAACTTCTCCACTATCTCCCTAACAACTTTGGCATTTGAAATGTAGTGTGATGCCTGCGGTACTAGAGTATGAAACGTGCTTACAAGAGGGAGCTTATTCGCATTTGCAGCTTCAACCGCAGCAAGCCCCATCGTTACCATGCCGTGAGAATGCACGATGTCTATCCCAAGCTTCTTTACATCCCGCTGGGACATAAACGGAAAGAGAGCAATTCTATACATGGGGTATGGCTTAAACGGTGTGGAGGTATAGTAAAAGACTCTTGGGTCCTTGTTCTCCCTCTTGGCCTTCCTGTCTCCCGCAGCGAATATATACACCTCGTGCCCCATGTCCTCCAGCGCTTTCTTGAAAGTGAGTATGGATGTCACAACCCCGTCTTTGTTTGGAAGATAGGTTTCGGTGTAATACGCAATCTTCATATCCTGCAATATGCTTTTTGGGGTATTTATTCTTGCCTACAATTCATATCTTAGTTATGGCCCAAAGGGCAAACAATGCAGCACCAAGAAACAGGAGAGGCGCAACTATCCTCATAACAGCGACTATCGAATTCACGGTTCCTATAAGCTGCTGGGACTGGCTGACTCCAAATACTCTCACTCCGTCAACTCTTTCTACCTTCATATCCGCCTCAACGCTTTCCATGTTCTTTGCTGCTTTTGAGATGCATTGGCACGCCCTCTTAACAATCTCTTCCCTGTCAATCCTTCCGATAGGGTTGATGACTCCGCCAACAACATTTGCGCTGTGAGAATCCGTCGTCATGACCTCGCACTCAATGCCCATCTCCTTTGCTGAACTTATTATCTCCTTTCTAATGCTCGGCAGTATGCTATTGCCATCGAAAAGAACGAATGCGAATTTTTTCCCATTGAATCCAAAGAGAGCAACCTTCATCCCGTCCTTGCCAATACCCGCAGCTTTCCCCAAGTCTATTAAAGAGTCGGAAGCAACACCGAGCTTAATGCTCCTCTCGGCACCTTTTCTCTCAACAGCCTTTCTAACAGCCTCCATATACTCAAAGCTGAGTGGGTCACCCGACTCCACCCTTGTTATCTCTCCCGTTTCGGCATTGTGGGCGTCTGCTATCATAGCCTCCTTAAGCCCGCTTGCTATCGCCTGGTTCCTGAAAGCCAGCCCAAGCGAGAAATCTATATCCTCAGTCGTCCTAGGCGCTCTTGTCAGGGCAAGGAAACCCTTCCCGTTCACCACCAAGCTATGGACCCTGCACGTTTCGTGCTTTCCAAGCGAGATGCTTCCGAGTGCTTTCTTGAAATTCATCCCATGCAACGTATCCATGGTCTTTTTGATGAATTTCACAACCTCCTCTGAGGAAACTGGGTTGAAATCATGCGTCGCCGTTCCATGAAAAACCATCACTTCGGCATCCGTTGCCTCGTTTATAGCATTTGAGAGCAGGGAGGGGAACTCGCTTCCACCAAGGTTTCCAAAAGGCCCGAAGTGGACGTAGGGGATGAGGAAGATGCATTTTAACTTGCCGTTTGCCTTGAACGCCATTACCCCCAGCAAGGTGCTGATCTCCACCCCCATTTCCTCGAACATATCCTCAAGCTTCTTCGACCTTTCAAACCACTGCGCGAGGAAGAGGCTCACTGCCTCTATGCTTGAGATCCCGAACATCCTCTTCATGGGAGCGTTAACCAGCCAGAATACGGCATATACGGCAACCAGAAATATCGCTGATGCAAAATAGAGCTTCAAAAGGGCAAGTTCTGGGGTTGAATTGGTCAAAATTGGCCCGTAGGCAAGGAAGAAAACAATATTAAGTGTCGGCTGAACAATTCCGAAAAGGAGAGAACTCCTTCTCACGTTGAAGATAATGTACGCGACAGAGAACCATAACGCAAAAACCAATGCATTGCCTATAAGTATCACATTGAAGCTGTTCACAACTATGATTTTGTTTATCTCAATCATCCTTGCCGCTATATAAAACAGGGAGTAGACCAGTGATGATACAAAAGAGAGGAAGAGGACTTTTTTGAAAGTTATCCTTCTCTTGATAAGACTGCATATTGCTGAGGAGAGAATTGCTGGCACGCCAATTATGAATACTCCTTCACCACCCCCATGCGCTATAGATTGTACCAATTCAGTTCCACCTAGAAGGCTCGCTATAATCCCCACAAAGAAAGATAGAACTGCTACGGTTATGAACATCCTGAATGATGACGGAAGGTTTCCTGAGAGAAATCGGGTCAGCTCTACAGCCTTCTCGGTCGAATCCTTCAACGATTCACCTGTTGCTCCTCGCTCTGCCATTCCTATGAGCGATAGTATGGCTTCTTACCGCATTCCTCACTCCGCTTTCCTTTATCAGCTTGTCTAGCATGTAGACGTTTGAGATGAAGTCATTCGCAACCTCTCTGAAGCTCTTCTTTTTCTTATGCGCAAGTTTCATCAGCTCTAGCGTTATAAACCTCATCTCGGAGTTTATTGAAGCTACATCTTCGTCATACATGATTTTTCTTTATCTGCAAAAAAATATAAGCCTTGCTAGTCCAAAAGGCTTATACAGAAAATTCGAATCTATTTTAAGATTGCTTTGGACTAAGAAATATAAGCCTTCTCACCCTCAATTTCGTGTATGGAGCGAATATGCCCAAGGTGTGGCAGTTCCAGCGGCACCAAGAAGTTTTTCGGCGATTTCTGTGAGGACTGTTACCTAGACAAAATAGACCTGACGCTCCCCGAGAGAATTGAGGTTCAATTTTGCAAAATATGCCGAAAGGTTCGAGTTTCCAAATGGGAGGAGCTCAACAAAAAGGTTCTCGAGAATATTGTTAAAAAAAATGCAAAAGGCAATTACGAAAGCTTTCATGTTCTCAGCTGCGGCGATAACCAGTATGAAGCAGTATTCCTACTAAGCAATGGCTCGGATTATTTCGAAGTAAGGAGGAAATTCTATTTGAAGATGAATAATTCAACCTGCGAGGAATGCTCCAGAGAAACTTCAGGCTACTATGAGGCTATAGTGCAGATAAGAGGAAAAAACACCGAGAAATGGTCTGCGAGAATCATTAGAGAGCTAAGGAGAAGGACTTTTGTCAGCAAATACGTACAACTGGATGAAGGGATTGACCTCTACGTGGGTTCCAAAAAGACAGTTGCGGAAGTTCTCGATTTCCTCAAGCTGAAGTCTAAAGTTTCTGACCAGCTCTACGGAGTTAAAGATGGGAGAAGAGTTTACAGGAGGACCTACTGCATAAGAGTCTAGTCATCTCACAACCTTAAACTTGAAACCGTAGTGAATCAGACCCTCCTTTCCATCCTCCTGTATCTTCCTGAAAATCATCTCAACCGGCGTTCCAATCTTCACATCTCTGGCATCGCAATCCTCTACCTGCGCGGTAAGTCTAGGTCCTTCTTCCAGCTCAATAATTGCCATCGTGTAA
>JAPLWT010000005.1 GCA_026396455.1 Microcaldota archaeon
GCAGTGGTCCGGCAGGATTTCCTGCATCATCAAGCCTCTGGAACTGGATTGTAATGAGCTTATATCTCTCCGGATGGAGTTCGCTCTCTCCTCTTATGAAAAGCTCGTACTCCTCCCCCTCGCATGCAACCTCTGTGTCAAAGTAGTATTCCGGCATCGATTAGTTCAAGTTGGCTGCCTTTATAAATCTGAGGAGGGGGTAACTTTCCAGCTTCCTTCATACAATTCTGCTCACAAAGAGCTCCAGCTTGCCGGTATTCTTATTACTCCTTGCAGTTCCGCTCACAACGATTCTTTTGCCGATCAGCTCGCTCCCTTTCAGCTCAAGGACAGTCTCTGCCCTGACATCTCTCGGGATCTCCTTGACCCCCAGAAAATCCTTTCCATGTCTGCCAGAAAGTACGCACCATACCTCACCGCTGTCGTCCTTGAGCAATGCATTCACAACAATTTTCCCAGCAATCTCCTTTGAACCGCATTCTACACACGAGCCGCCATGCGCAATCCCCTTGCACTTGCTGCAGGTTTCATCATAACGGGCTGCGGCGCTTGCAACGCTGCCCTCAACTTCAGCAAGCATACCCTCCTTGAGCTCGGCTATTTTCACCCGAGCAACTACGCCTCCAACTGGAGGCAGCTTCACATTGCGCGGGTTTAGAATCACCCTGCTTCTCCAATCCGCATGCAGCTCCTTACCCAGAAGGCCTTTTTTCGCATACGCATTCTCCACCTTTATAACATCACCGCTCCCTGCCCTGTTAACCAGCTCTGCATTGCTATCCCATAGCGTGAGCCTTGCCTTCCCGCTTCCATCTGCAACAAGCATTGATGATACCTGCTTCATCCTGCCCTCTTTCTCGAAGGAGTTAACCGCTCCCACTTCAAGGATTTCTGCAACGAAATCCACCCCATTCATTCCCTCCTGCATCTCGCTTATTTTCACGAGTTTGCTTGCCACCTCAGGTAACTTCTTCCTCTGGCTGACTTTCAGCACTTGCCCCCCCATAGGAAGTTGCACCTCTCCTATATCCTCCTTGACATACCCTCCAAGCACATCAACTATATCCCCCTTCTCTATAACGCATTTATCAACAAGCTCCACATCCTTGTTCCAGAGGACCAGTTTCGCTTCACCAGTTTCATCTGCCACATCAATATTGCAGACCCTCCCTCCCTTGCCATTCCTCTCGAACTTTCTGGGGGCAAGAATTCCCATCACCCTGACATGAAGGTTTACATTCTCCATGCATGGCGACAGTTCGGAAATATTTGTGAATACCAGCTCCCCCTTCTCAAACCTGACTTCCACCCCAAGCTCCTGAGCTATTGAGTAGAGAGCAGCAGCCTCATTTATCAGCCCATTGAACTGCTCCTGCCTATTCCTCACCATTTCGGAAAGCTCCTTCTCGCTTATTTTTTTCTCTTTTGTTACTGTCCTCCTTATCCTTGCTGGGTCCTTCAAGAATTCGAGCATACTGGATTAATAACCGAAAAGTAATAAATCCCTTTATGAAAAGGATTGCGGAGAACCTGCTGATGATTGCAGGGGCGGATCTATGCTCTAACATCTACCTGCTTATCGATGGGAGAAAAGCATTGATGATAGATTCCGGGGATGGAAGCACCTTGGATGAGATAGAGAGAGCCCTCAGAGGAGTGGAGTTGAGCAGGGTTATACTCACCCACGGACATTTCGACCATATCGGCGGAATGCGTTATGTTGACAGGACAGGTTTACTGCATAGAGCCGACCTCTCCATGGTAGATAAGCTAAACTCCCCCTTTCCAGATTATTCTAAACCGCATAAGCTCGCTGAGCTCAATCTCAAATCCCTGAAGTTTGGGATGTTTGATCTGCAGGTGATCCACACTCCGGGCCACACCCCCGGCTCCATATCCCTCTTTGACAGAAACAGCAAAACCCTCTTTTCAGGAGACACCATGTTTGCAGATGGATTTTTTGGCAGGACAGACCTTGTGGGCGGTAACGAACGTGAGCTTACGAAATCTCTTGAAAGGCTGAGGAAGCTGAACTACAAAATGCTGTGCCCAGGCCACAACCAGATAGAATGTACCGTCTAATCGCACGCTAAGCAGCGCAGATTTAAATATCTGGGTAAATTGAATATGAACGCATGAAGAAAAAATTAGAGGTCGGGAAGAAGTCGGTCTCGCACAAGCCACTCGTGTTGGTTACCGGAGCTGGCGGAAGGCTGGGCAGGCACCTGCTGAAACTGCTGCTCGATGGCAAATACCGGGTGAGGGTGCTTGCAAGGGCAGGGGCGGAAATCTCCTTCCCAAAAGGAGTTGAGATTCTCCCAGGAGACATCACGCATATACAAACAATACGCCATGCTGTTGTAGATGTGGATATAGTATTCCACCTAGCTGCTTTGGTCGATTATGCAAGCTCGCAGGATAAATTATTCAAGGTGAATGTTGAGGGAACAAGGAATCTCCTAGAGGTATGTGTTGAGGCTGCCCCTAACCTGAAAAGATTTGTATACTGCAGCTCAACTTCCGTGATGGGCAAGGAGCTTGCCGAAATACCGGCAAATGAGAGGACAGAATGCATACCTACTGACGATTATGGGCTTTCCAAGCTGATGGCAGAGAAAGTCGTGATGGAGTACAGCAAAAAGCTGCCAGTCGTGATAGTGCGCCCCGCAGTCATATACGGGGAGGGGTTTGATGAGGGCTATTTCCCAGTCCTTAAACTTCTCAAGCATCACAGGATGAGGGTGATTGATTCCGGCAGCAATGTCATACCCTTCGTCCACGCGAAGGATGTTGCAAGGGCGTTCCTGCTTGCCGCGGAGAGCAAAAAGGCAGTTGGGCAGACTTACATAATAACCGGCGGGGAGCAGATGACTCAGAAGGAAATTTTTGAAATTGCAGCAAAGGAGTTTGGTGTTAAACCGCCCCACAGGAATATACCGCGCTTCTTCCTTGAGCTGGAAGTGCAGCTCTCATCCTTCAGGAGTCTCCTGGGAGGGAAAAAGCCCAGTTTCACGATGGAGGACATAGCAGTCCTCTCCTCACACAGGGTTTTTGACATTTCAAAGGCAAAGAAGGAGCTGGGGTATGCCCCACAGGTCAGGCTTGAGGAGGGTATAAAAGAGATGGTGGAGTATTACAGAAGAGGTGCGTTCTATGAGGAGCATGGGAAAGGTGGAAAAATACATAAATGATGGTATCGAGAGGGATGGCGCCCTGCTCTTTGTGCTGATAGACCCGCTGGACTATCCAAGCCTTGGGAGGGCAGTCGATACTGCGAGCGAAGCATGCGAGGCCGGTGCCGATGTCATACTCATTGGTGGCAGCATAGGCGTCCAGGGCAATATACTAGATGAAGTGACAAGGAGGATAAAGGAGAAAGTAAATGTGCCAATAGTGCTCTTCCCCGGGAATACCGGCACTCTGACAAAGGCAGCTGATGCAGTTTATTTCATGCAGCTCATTAATTCGAGAAACCCATACTGGATATCCCAGGCTCAGGCTCTTGCAGCCCCGATAGTCAAGCAGCTTGGCATAGAAGCACTGCCAGTTGGTTACATTGTTGTTGAGCCCGGCGGGACTGTCGGCTGGGTTGGGGATGCAAATAAAGTTCCCAGAAGCAAGCCTCACATAGCAGCACTGCTTGCTCTTGCAGGTGAGTACGCAGGCAGCAGGTTCATAGTGACGGATGTTGGCAGTGCATCAGAGCTGGGCCCTGTGCCGCTTGACATGGTCCGGGCTGTGAGGAAAGCCATTTCTGTCCCTTACATAGTCGCCGGTGGAATAAAAACAAAGCAGCAGGCAGGCGATATAATTAAAGCAGGAGCGGATGCAATACACATTGGGACAGCCGCGCAGAATTCCAAGAATGTTGGCAAGACCATAAAAGAGTTTGTTAAGGTTGTCAAAGCCGAGGGAAGGAAAAAATGAGCGGAAATTTGATATTCCTACAAGAGATATTCCTCTCCATAGCTGTTGGAGCACTCATAGGGGTTGAGAGGGAGCATACCAAGCACCAAAGAATAGCAGGCGTCAGGACAATAGCGCTCATCTCACTGCTAGGAACCCTGAGCGTAATGATATCAAAACTAGCGGACAACCTGATCTACGTGCCCTACCTATGCCTGCTTGCAGTTATAGGTTACACCTTTTTGCTCTACTACTTCAGGGCAAAGAAGCTTGAAGCACTAGGCATGACCACAGTGTTGACCCTTCCCCTTGCATTCATACTTGGAGTATTCATAGGGTTTGACCTCTACATTGAAGCAATAAGTGGAGCAATACTAGCGACAATACTGCTCCTCAGCAGGGATTACTCGCATCTTTTTGTGAAGAAGCTCACTGATGATGAAATAGCAGATGCGCTTCAGTTTGGCATAGTTTGCTTTATAGTATACCCCCTACTGCCCTCAACTGCCGTGGATATATACGGCAGTTTCTCGATGAACCTGCAATCTTTCTTTCTTATCGTCATAACAGTATCGCTGATCTCTTTCCTCTCCTTCGTTCTTTTGCGTTTCTGGGGGCACAGGGCGCTGCCCCTGACAGGCTTCCTGGGAGGGTTGATAAACTCGGTTGCAACCGTTGCTTCGCTTGCATCGAAATCAAAAGAAAAACCCTCACCGCTTTATCTTACAAGCCTTGCAACAGCAAGCAGTGCAATGCTGCTGAGAAACCTTCTCTTGGTTGCCCTTCTCTCCACCCAGATATTCTCGCTGGTTGCAGTTCCCATTATTGCAATGGTGTTGGTTTTCCTTGTGCAAGGTTTCATCAACACTGGCAAGAAAGGTACTAAGACCGAGCTTCTTTTCGAGCAGCCCTTCTCTGTCAATGCAGGGTTGAAATTCGGCGCAGTTCTCTTTGGGGTTATGCTCCTCGTCTACGCAGTCTCACAGCTCAGCTCAAAGAGCATGATGGCGGTAGGGATAGCAACATTCATAGGAGGGCTCGTGAGCAGCGCGTCAGTGGTTGCGTCAGTCTCCTCAAACCAAGCGATATTGGGAATAAACAACGTAACTGGAGCATACCTGATAATGGTCGGGTGCTTCGCAAGCCTTCTAGCAAAAGTCTTCACCCTCCTGACTACTGCCTCAAAGGAGTTCAGCGGTAGGGGTATACCCATAATAATCACATCTATGCTGGCAGGAGCAATAGTACTCTTTCTCACTGTTCACTGAATTCACTCCAGCTCCTTCATTATTTTTATGGCGCAGTAGTCGCCGCACATGCTGCATGCCTTGCTCCTGCTGCCTCTCTTTCTCCTGTACTCCTTGGCTCTCTTGTCGTATATAGCATACTGGAACATCTTCCTCCAGTCAAGCGCTGCCCTTGCTTTGCTCATCTCCAAATCGTCAGAGTTGTCCATCCTCTTGGCAATATCCGCCGCATGCGCGGCTATCTTCATTGCAACAACTCCCTCAACCACATCTTCAACTGCTGGCAGTGCGACATGCTCGCTGGGAGTGACAACGCACAGGAAGTCAGCCCCTTCTGCCGCAGCAATAGCCCCCCCGATTGCAGAGCTTATGTGGTCATAGCCAACCGCTATGTCCGTAACCAGAGGACCGAGAACATAGAAGGGGGCTCCTGAGCAGATGCTCTTCTGAAGCCTTATATTCGCCTCGACTTTGTCCATGGGGACATGGCCAGGCCCCTCGCATATGACAGACACATTACTTTGATGAGCCCTTTTCACAAGCTCCCCCTGCGTTATGAGTTCGTGCATCTGCGCCTTGTCTGTTGAATCGTTCAGAGAGCCAGGCCTGAGGGCATCCCCCAGGCTTATAACAACATCCTTCTCGGCAGCAAGCTCCAGCAGATAGTCAAAATTTGTGTAAAGTGGATTCTCCTTGTCATTCTTTATCATCCATGCAGCAAGCATGCATCCTCCCCTGCTGACAATTCTCATCAGCCTGCTTTTTGTGAGCTCAACACCCTTTCTTCTCATGGCCGCATGCACGGTTATGAAGTCCGCGCCCAATTCAATATGCCTCTCAATAGCCTTGAATATGTCCTCCTCAGTTGGCAGTTCACCTTTTTTGAAAGACCTTATAAAAGCAGAATAAACAGGGACAGTCCCAACAGGCACAGCGGAGCTTCTGATTATCTTCCTGAGAATGTACTCCAGGTTCCCACCAGTGCTCAGATCCATAATCGTGTCGGTGCCGGCCTCAACAGCCGCCTTTACCTTCCTAATCTCCTCATCAATCTTTGCAAAATCAGTGGAAGTGCCGACATTCGCATTTATCTTTGTTCTCAGGCCAGCCCCAATTCCGCAAACATTATCCCTTTTCTCAAGGATGACTATCCTTCCCTTTGCAACTCCACTCCTTACTCTTTCTGCATTGACTTTCTCATCCCTTGCAATTCTCTTCATCGCGGAAGTTACAACTCCTCGCTTGGCTAGCTTCATTTGAGTCAAAGAAACACCCCAAGACATTTTAAAAGGATAAATATATACAATTTACTACAGGGTTTTTCGCATGAGAGAGATAGCAAACTTGGAGCTTTTCTGCATATGCAAGGAACTGCAGGTACTCGTAGGTGCCAGACTCACCAAAATATACGAAGTCGGGCATGACGAGTTCCGTTTGCGTTTCCACTCGTCCCAATGCGGCGATGTCGATGTCTTCTGCAAGCTGAGGGAGAGAATCAACATAACGCAGTACATAAAGGAAGCGCCTCAGAAACCATCCAATTTCGTGATGGCGCTGAGGAAATATGTTGAAGGGGCAAGTGTCAAGAGCATAATGCAGTATGGCCTCGACAGGGTGCTTATCCTTGAGCTTGCGAAAGCAGAAAGATTCCTGCTCATATTTGAAATGTTTTCCCACGGCAACCTTATTCTCACAGACTGCAACTACGGGGTGCTGCACACGTACAGGAGCGAGGAGTGGAAGGACAGAGAGGTGAGAAGGGGGAGCAAATACGATTTCCCCCACTCTGATAGGATGGACCCATTCCAATTGAATGAAAAGAAACTAATGGGAATTCTCGGCCCAATGAAACTTGTTCCATGCCTCTCATCCAAGATAAACCTCGGTCCAGCATACATTGAGGAGGCCTGCAGGAGGGCAAAGCTGGATCTGGAAAGAGCTGCAAATTCCCTGACAGAACTAGAGGTTGGCGAGCTCTTTGCCGGCTTTATAGAAGTTATAGAGTATGTGAACAAGCCCGAACCAACAATATACCTGAAGGATGGCAAATACCTGGATTACTCCATACTGCCCCTCAAGAAATACGAGAGTTTGGAAACCATTCAGCTCAAATCCCTTTCAGCTCTGCTTGACGACTTCTACATGCATTTCAGCGGCGAGGAGAAGAAGCCCGATGAAAAAAGACTGAAGATAGAGATAAAGATAAGGGAGCAGGAAAAAGCACTGAATGAGTTCAGGGAAAAAGCAAAGGAACGCAAGGCAATTGGGGATCTGATATACGCAAACTTCGATAAGGTGGAGGCAATACTGCGCTTCATAAAGGAAAGGAGAAAGATGCCTTCAGATAAAATAATGAGTGAGTTAAACGAGAAGATGCCCGAGGAGTCCAAGCTTGTTGAGAGCATAGATACAAAGAAAGGCGAGCTTGTGCTCCTTCTCTAATCAGAGCAGTCCTTTTAGATCCGCAACTGAATTTAAGACAAGCTTGGGTTTCTCCTCCCCTTTCAATCCTTTCAAATC
>JAPLWT010000002.1 GCA_026396455.1 Microcaldota archaeon
GGTGTTGGCGGTGTCATAAGGGACATACTCGGGGTGTGGGCTGACCCCATTGCGAATACGGATGTGCTCTGCTTCGCACCGCTTGGCTTCCCTGAAAAGAAAATTCCCAAGGGAATAAAATCACCCCGCTACTTGTATAACGGAGTTATTGCGGGCATAGGCGCCTATGGGAACAACATGGGCATCCCAACTGTCAACGGTTCCATTCATTTTGATGAGAGCTACCTGGGCAACCCCCTGGTTTACTGCGGCTGCCTCGGGATGCTCCCCATGAACAAATTCGTGAAGAACACAAAGCCCAAGGAGTGCATCCTCCTCGCAGGGGGCAGGACAGGCAAGGATGGCATTCATGGCGTCACATTTGCATCGGCCGAGCTCACGGAGACCTCTGAAGAGTCATCCCGCTCCGCGGTCCAGATAGGAGACCCGATAGAAGAAGAGAAGCTGAAAAGGGCAATTCTCAGGGTGAGGGACGAGGGGCTCGCATCCGCAGTAACAGACTTGGGGGGAGGGGGAGTCTCCTGCGCAGTCAGTGAGATGGCTGAGCGCTCCGGATGCGGTGCAACGGTTGAGCTTGAGACAGTGCCGCTGAAATACCCGATAAGCGCCCCTTGGGAGATATGGGTATCCGAATCGCAGGAAAGAATGCTGCTTTCAGTCCCAGAAGCAAAGCTTGAAAGAGCTCTGGAAGTTTTTGAGGATGAGGATGTTGAGGCAACCGTCATCGGGCGTTTCAACGACTCAAGGCAGGTAGTTGTTCTCTACAAGGACACTCCTGTTGCAAACCTCTCAACTAATTTCCTCTATGAGTCCCCATCCGCAACCACGGCAATAAGAAAGCCCCTGGCAAAATTCAAGGAACCTAGCTTCAAGCAACCGAAAAACCTCGGGGAAATCCTGCTTAAACTCCTCTCACTGCCAGGCACGGCCAGCAAGGAGAGCGTCATCCACACCTATGACCACGAGGTGAAGGGCCATACTGTCATAAAACCACTGCAGGGCGCTTTCGTGGATGGGCCCGGGGATGCAGCAGTGCTCAAGCCGCTTCCCGACTCATGGAAAGGCGTTGTGCTCTCCAATGGCTTCAACCCCCAATACGGAAAAATTGACTGCTATGCGATGGCTGCCTCTGCGATTGATGAGGCAATAAGGAACAACCTAACAGTTGGGGGAAGGAGGATAGCACTGCTTGACAACTTCTGCTGGGGCTCTCCCAACAGACCTGAGCTTGCCTATGGCTTGGTGGAAGCATGCAAAGCCTGCCGGGATATGTCACTTGCATTCAAAACCCCATTCATCTCAGGGAAGGACAGCCTGTACAACGAATCCGCTGGCAAGCCAATCACGCCTTCCCTGCTTGTATCTGCGGTTGGCATTATGCCCGATGTAAGGAAGGCAGTCACAATGGATGCCAAGAAGCCAGACAGCCTCATCTACCTCATAGGAGAAACCCACAGGGAGTTGGGAGGTTCCTCCTACTACTCGCTCTTCAAACAACTTGGTGTGTCCGTACCTCAAGTAAACCCTGAGAAAGCAAAGAGAATTTTCAGCAAAGTGACCTCTGCCATTGACAAAGGTCTACTGCTCTCCTGCCACGATCTGTCTGAAGGCGGCTTGGGAGTTGCTGCTGCCGAAATGGCTTTCTCCGGAGATATGGGAATGGAGCTTGACCTTCAGCAGCTCGGCTCAAAAGAAAGGGATGACTTCCTGCTCTTCTCAGAATCCAACTCGCGTTTCTTGGTTGAGGTTGCACCTTCAAAACAAAGAAGTTTCGAGAAGCTCATGAAAGGACATTTCTTCAAGATAGGCAGGACCACGAAGCTGAAGGAATTTGTAATTGAAAAACAGGGAAAAGTCCTCATAGCCGAACAACTTGAGAAGCTCAGGAAAACCTGGCAGGAGCCCTTGAAGTGATTTGTATGAAGCGCATCTGCATAATGAGAGTTGCGGGAACCAACAGGGATTACGATACCCACGAGATACTCTCCTACCTGGGGGCAGCCTCGGAAGTAGTTCATATGAATGAGTTCATAAGGGGAAAGAAGAGCCTGCTTGATTATGATGCTTTCATCTTCCCAGGAGGCTTCTCCTACGGCGACAGGATACGCTCAGGCGCCATCTGGGCCAAGCAGCTCATCTACAAACTATCCTCGGATTTCAGGAAAATAGCAGACGAGGGAAGACCAATCCTGGGGATATGCAACGGGATGCAGGTGGTTGTCGAGGCCGGTCTGATACCTGGCCTGCGCGGGATAAGCGAATACCCCGAGGCTGCAATGGGCGTCAATGCATCCTCAAGATTCGAGTGCAGGTGGGTCTACCTGAAGAATTTCTCAAGGGGTAACTGCCTGTTCACAAAAAACATCCCCCGCGGTGCAATCATGCGCGTGCCTGTTGCGCATGGAGAGGGCAGGTTCCTCCTCCCAAAGGACAAAGAGAATGAGCTGCTGAGGACTCTTGACAGGAACGAGCAGGTAGTATTCCGCTACTGTAACGAGGATGGAGGAGTTGCAGAAGGTAAATACCCCCTTAACCCGAATGGGGCTTTCTCTGATATAGCTGGGGTGTGCAACCCTGAGGGAAATGTGCTTGCCTTCATGCCCCATGCAGAGGATGCCTGCTTCCACTGGCAGCACCCGGACTGGACAAGGAAGGAGTTGAAGGGGGAGACCGGAGGCATCCTTCTCTTCAAGAGCCTGCTCTCCCACCTGAAGTAATATATTCAAAAGGCTTGCGGGGTAGGTTTAAAACCCTAGCATGAGCAATAGAGATGAAGCTGATTTTATGCCCAACGATGGCAAGATTATAGTATCAACCCACTGCGACGTCATCTGGAAGGCTGCGCGAGTGAAGTTCTTCAGAAAGAAGGGAAGGAGATACTTCTCAGGCAATCTGGACAATGTCGTATGCGTCGGAGCAGTCCTCCGCTCAGTCATACCGCGAGTCAAGGATAAGAAAATAAAATTCTACTTCACCAACGGGGAGGAAATCGATATGGAGGGCGCAAAGAAAGTGATGCGCAGTGAAGGGCGTGCCCTCTACATTGCAATAGACGTCACCCAGGCTGCCAAGAAGTCTGATGTGAACGTAGAATGGCCCCAGAACGTCAACAAGAGGGAGTTGAGGAAAGTCCTCGGGCGCATCCCCAACCTAAAGGTTGGTTTCAAGACAGGGCATCTGGATGAAACAAAAGTCTACGGCAAGAAATACCCCACATTTTCTTTGAATCTTCCAATAAAGGGCAACATTCACGGCAAGTCGCGCGTCTCATTCTGGAAGGTAAAGCGCTTCGGGCTTGCCATTGTTGAAATACTAAGAAGGGTAAGGATGAACTACGATAAGATATGCGAACTAAATACCAGGAATAAATAGAAGGAGCACTATACCTGCAATAAAACTCAGAACATTGTTAATAAAGCTCATTGCAAACGAATCAACAATACCAATTCTTTTTCTGTTAAGAAGGAATATAACAAGGGCTTCAAATACGAAAACTGCAAACTCTCCAAAGAGAAGAGAGAAGCAGAAGAGCATCCAATCTCCTCTTGTGAGGAAAAACCAGAGAAGAGGGACAGAGATTATATTCACCAATGCTACACTCCAGAGTATCCTCTTATCCAACTTTCTCACATGTATGTAAATTAACGACGCCGCTAACTCAATCACAAGAGTCAATACCAGCGCATACCAGAGCAATGTAGAATAATCAACTGGAGATCTATACCCTGTGTATGATGTGGAGATTTCTCTTACTTTATTGATAACCACCTCGCCGCTTGAGGATATGTTCACCAAGAATTCACTCGAGAGACTGTTATGCACCACAGTACTACTCACAAATGTTCTGTTGATACTGGGGAGGTACATGACCAGCCTAAAATCACCGGCAGGAGCACGCCAGAGGTAGAAGTAGCATACACTATTCTTACATTCCTCTTCCCATACTTCAGATGAAGGGTACCATGTGCAGTTTTGGGAAGCGTCATATTCCTCAATAAGCAGGCCGGGATGCTTCACTGCAGTCTGATTCTTAATATCCACAAAGGATGTATTACTATAGCAGCTGAGCATTGCTGCATAGAAAACATTGTCGGTCACGTTACTGCCATTGAAAATAATGTGGAAAGTGCTTGGCGGAGGCGCGGGCATATCTGCCTGTGCCAAGTTGAACAGCAGTAATACAGCCAGAATAAATAGAAATTTTCTCACAATTGGGTTTTTTCTCGGGTGTATAAATACATTCCCCTAGTACAGATACCCCCAAGTATAAAGCATATCGCTGTCCAGGTTCCATCTCTCCCCTATATCCGTCCTGTAGAACATGTTTGGAATCATCACATTCTTCACCCTAGAGTATGCCTGTTTTCTCGCGTCATCCATGGTAACCCCAGAGCCGGTCACAATCAATGCATAACCTGACTCCCCAGCCAGCCTCCAATCATCCTCAACAAGCTTCACATCACCCAAGTGGATTCCATCAAGGTTCGGCTTCTTGAACAGGACAGTTGCATCTTCTGAATACTTCTTGAAAGCATCTGGGTCTTTGAATGGGAATGGCGGGACTGCCACAACCACGCAAACCTGAAAGCCTTTCTTTGTCTTAACTTCTTTTGCCTGCCCGGCAGCCAGCTCCTTAAGGAAGCTGCTCCACTCGTTTGTAATCCCCTCTATCTGCAGGCTTATAGTTGGGTATCCAAATCTAGTCGTAAATTCGAGTGGGAATATGCCTCTTGAGTTGACGATACAATTAAGGTCGACGTATCCAACATATCCCGAGGCGGCAAGCACATCCTTAATCTTCAGCAATGTTTCGTTGAAAAGCTTGTTCGGGGGGCACCAGAAACTTGAAGTGCCCATCTCGCCGGTGTTCGGTCCCAGCCCGCCAGGGAACATTTTCTTGTGCTCGAAGTTTATGAATATCGGCTGTACGAAATCATTCCCATTGAAGAATGCGCCTATTGCAACTTCCACGCCCTGAACGAACTTCTGGAGCTGGAGGCTCATCTTCTTCGACCAGCTCTTCTTATAGTGTTCTAAGACGTTTACTACGTCATTCCCGTCCTCCTCCTGTCCTATGAACACAAGCTCCTTCTCGTTCTGCGCCATGCCGCTGGGTTTTATAACGTACCTGTCCGGGTTCTTCTTCACAAACTCAATGGCATCATCAAATCCAATAAAATCCCAATGCGACAATGTATTCACTCCTGCCTTGCTAAGCTCATCCTGCCCGAATTCCCTTTCATCCTCAAGGCTATCCGTATACTTTGACCCTCCAACAACTAGCTTTCCATCCTTTCTCAAATCTTCGGCAATCTGCCCGAAGCCAACATCATCAAAAACTATTACGTCAGCCCAGTCCTTGAACTCCTTCCAGTCATCGCACTTGTCAACAACCCCGTCACATACATCCTTCTCAGACTTGTCCCTGATGTAATACTTCACCTCGCTTCCCTCTTTCTTCACCTGCCAGGCCAAGTCGCCAATCAAGCCTTCATAGGAAACGAACAGGAATTTAAGTGGTTTCTTCTCCTCCTTTTTCTCTTCAGCAGCAGC
>JAPLWT010000013.1 GCA_026396455.1 Microcaldota archaeon
AAATATAAATAAGCCCTACTACATTGTCTCTATTCTTGGTGCGAGGTAGTACATGAGCTTAGCTTCGCCAATTGAATACTCGACTTTTATCGGCGAGTTGGTCTTCAGGTGCAGCGAGATTTCCTTGTCATCCGGGCATGCCTTCACCATGTCCTCCAGGAACTGCAGCGGGAATGTTGCGCGTGAGTCCTTCTTAACCTCGATATTCGTGGTTGCCTCCCCTGTCTTGTCCTTCTCAACTTTCAAGTCACCCGAGTCCCCGTGCACCTCAACAGAGAAGCCCTTGCTGCTTGCCTCAAGCACAACGTGGGAGCTGAGCAGTGCCGCATCACCCAGTATCTCCTTGAAGTGCCCTGCCTTCATCTTCACAACCGCGTCGAACTCTATTCGCGGTTCTTTCTGTGCGCCCTCCTGCACGTCAATGAGCGGCAGCTTGAAGTTCCTCCTCTCCTCCCCCAGGAACTCCAGCACCAGCTTGTTCTCGTCAAGCATCATCTTCAGCTTGTCCTTCCCCCTGCTCCTAGCAAGTATCTTGCTCATGCTGTCAAAGTTTATGCCGAGCTTTGTCGTCTCGTCAACCTTGTAGCTGCTGAAAGCGCTCTTTGGAATCGAGAAGCTCACCATTGCTATCTGCGATGGATCCATCGCCTTAAGTGATATCCCATTGGAAGTGACCTCGAAACTGCCCTCGTCTATCAGGTTGACTATTGAATCTATGCAATTTTTCCATGATCTTGCATCCTCAATCTCTATCTCCAACATTTGTTCACCCCTGTAGTTATGTTTCTACCTCCACGTTTTTATTGGTTATGCTGCCTCAAGCACAGTGTCGCATCCCGCAGGATCCTCGATGTAACCCCACAGGAAAAGCTTCAGGTAACCAATATACGGGATTCTTAGCAGCACCTTGCCCCTCAACCTGTCGCTTGAAACAGGCTTGTTCTCCAGGCTTGGTTCCGCGTAGAACAAACATCTGCTCTGCCCTGCAGCTGTGCCATTCCCGGGAACCTGCACATCAAGTATCTCGTTGTTGTCCCCCTTTATCAGGTAATACCCATTACCGTCAACAGAGACTTTGGCAAGCGCCCGGTGTATTATGGAACCCCGGAATATGCTGCCCTGCTCGGGGTCGTAAACAATGACATCATTGCTGAAGTTCTCATAAAAAGTGCTGCCCTTTATTGTCACTGACTTCACGCACAGGGAGTTCACCATATCCCCGCTTGCGCTCCTGAGCTTGCAGCGTCCATAGTTATACCCAAAAAGCGTGTCATTTGACATCAGCTTAACAGGCTTCCCGTTTATTGCTATGAGGCAGCCATTTCCGCAGTTTGCCCTGCATATGGAGAAATTGTAAGGAACATAATTCCCATCGCTCTTGCATGGGCCGCATGTGAAGTTGGTTTTCATCTTCCCCTTGATCTGCTCCCACTCCCCGGAGGTGACTTCCACTTCAGGTGCGCTTATGCTTGTCCCCCTCAGCAGGACCATATCCCCCCTCTCAAGGTGCGGCAGCATGCTGCAGGATACCACTGCATCAAGCGGGGCAGGCGTGTTGAGCAGGAAGCCCCCGACATACCAGACAAGGGCTCCAACTACGATTGCGGTAACAACCTCGGTAAGCTCTTTCTTCCAGCCGTTGTCCTTTACCCCACGGTAAGTCTCATAGAAGAAAAGCGCCACTATCGAGAATGCCACGAGCAGAGCCACAAGAGGCTGTTTGCTAAGAACGTACAGCAACAGCAGCGCAAGTATTATGATATAGCCGTAATTCTCCTTCAGCAACTTCTCATACTTTTCCATGCGATTCCCCCCTTATAACCCCGGAACCTATCAGGTGCGCGAGCCTCACAGGCTCGGGAACACTTTCGAAGGATGAAAGGAAGTCCCTCGCATCCCTTTCACTGATGCCAGAAAGTTGGGCGTAAACCCTTCCAATTTTCATTGCCTTCCCGGCCGACTCTACGAGCTCCAATCTCCTCTCGCAATCGGCAAAATTCTTCAAAGCATCCTTGACTTCCTTGCTGTGCGGCCTCTTCTTAGTCACAGCAATTACCGGCACTGACAATCTTTTGCTTAGCTCGTTTATATCCACGATGTTGAAACCGGCGAGCATCAAGCCATGCATGGCAATGAGCTTTATCTGGGGGCGGAACTTCGATTTTTCCACCATCCTGCCAACCTTTTCAGTGCTGTCCAGCCCGTCCCTCTTCACATGGGTGCTCAGCACCCCCTCCACAATACCGCTCCTCCACACCACGCCAACAACAAGCACCCTGTCATCTTTTCGTGTGAAGGGCGAATCATCAATGCCAAGCACTCTTGCTCCTGCCTTCATTGTATCATTTCTTTTTGAGAAGCGCCCCGAATTCAGAAGTCTTCTTCTCAATTTTCTTAAGAGCGCTCTTTATTGCAGCCTCAGGCGTTTTGCTTTTTGTCCTCACAATAAGTTTTGGATTGCCCAGCTGCGGATGCTCCATCACATAGGAAGCGAATTCAATGTCATCATCCTCAAGCAGAGTCTCCCTCAGCAGGTTCGGGAAGCTGTGCTCCTCGCCTTCAAGCACTACCTCAAGAAAATTCTTATCTTTTTTGATTACACGGAGTTTCAAAACATCACCTCTCAATAGCAGAATATTCCTTGCAGAGCTTCCTGTTCTCTCTGTTACCGCAGTTTTTGCACACCAGCGCCCTGTCCCGTAGATAGAGCGGGTTCCTGCATCTGCTGCAGTACGCCTTTACAACTCCGAAGTCAGCACCTCTTATGTCAAGATATACCTCCCCCCTTCTTATCTCAGAAACAACCGCCTTTATCACGTCCCCAACTCTCACTTCGCTCCTCAAGCTCTACACATAATCCCTTCTTATGTTTGAGACGTGCAACACGCTTAGGTAGTCGCCCTGCGTCTGCCTCGCGCCCTGTGCTTCGAGCGGCTCCAGCTTGA
>JAPLWT010000016.1 GCA_026396455.1 Microcaldota archaeon
GAGTAGTATCCCTCCTCTGCTGTGGTTGTTCCTATTGCCATGAGTGAGTCTACGTAAGGCGTTGGGACTCCCGTGTAGAAGATCTCTCTTGTGGCTGTAGTCGTCAGCAGGAACTTGTCTTTGTTGTCAGCATCGTCCCTGTATATCGGGAACGAAAATGAATCTACGATTCCCGAGCTGGTTGATGCAGCCTCCTGGAAGGTTATGAGGGCAAATCCATCAGTACTGAAGTTGGTGTGTGGTGTGTATGTCACTGGGGTGTCATCACTTGTTGCATCTCCTGCCACGTACTGTATTGAAGCAGGCATTGTGTAGAAGCAACTTCCAACTGGTTTCTGGAAGATGACGTCTCCCTCAGTTACGGTTATGAGGTCAAAGTCCGTAGTGTTTGTGTTGTTTCCCAACCAGATGTAGAAGTCCTGCACCTGGAATGTGTCAGTACCACTTAGCTGGAACCCGCCCCTTACGTTGCTGTGCAACTCCATGAAGTTACCTGCAAGGTACTCGGTATCCGATCCAGTTCCGGTGCAAGATGCATCGAAGTTGGTCTGCACTGCAAATGTTGACGTTGGGTAGTAGGTCACGTACATGGATAGAGTGTCGTAGTCAGCGCTTCCTAGTGTTATGCCACCGAACTGTACCTGGTATGCAATTGGTGACTGTATAATGTTATAGGTATCACCACTGCTCAGGTAGTTCGAGGTAGTTTGTCCTGCGGTAGAGTCGTATAGTATTACCTTCTTCAGTGCATCCGCGCTCTTGCTGGTGTATGTCGGATCCTTGTTTCTCCAAACAAGTCTCACGTTCCAGTTCTGGTTGTCGGTGTTCAGCTGCTGCCCGTCATTCATTGTGAACTCCGAAGAGTACACAGCCATCTCAGCCCACTTTGCATATGCGTAGTAACCTGGGTTTGTCTTGTATACTCTAATTCTCACCTTGGATCCATCTGGTGCTGTCCAAGTGTAAGAACTCTGGCCTGGGTAGAACTTGTCCTCTTTCAGTAGAGTCCCTGTCGAGTCGTATATGGCAATTGAAGCTGCGGAGTCCTGTCCGCTACCTAGTGGAGCCTCAATATCCTGGAGCTTCAGTGTGTAAGCACCAGCCGAGAGGTTCTCGCCCACGTGGACAATCCCATATGCGCTCTCCTTAGCCAAGTTTATCGAGCCACCATAGCACTCAGTTGTCGTGGATGTCAGATCTAATCCACATTCGGTGTCTGATGGTGCATTCATCTGGCTTATTATGTAGCTGTCACCAAGGAACCCTAGGTGCACTCTGTGCCTGTCAGTCTTGTCTGAGTCACCGCATTTTGCGTAGTTACCCTGGTTTGTGGCGTTTTGGTAGTCGGTATCCAGATTTGTTATTGAGGTTGCATCGCATGTACCAACCGGAATTCCGGCCGCATCCTGCGTGAACTGAATCTGGTACGCACCTTTCGGGTACATGGCTGACAGCTGCTTGTGCTGTGCATCATACTGTGGCCATGCCTGGAACCAAAGTGTCTGATCCTCAGTGTACTGCTTGTTTGCGTAGGGGTCTGTTATTGTTGGTGAAGCAAGTACTGCGTTGGACCCTGCCCCACATAGTAGAATGGGGACCAGTCAACTGAATTATTGTACGTATCGTCCGCTGTTACTCTCAACCTATTCTCAAGCTTCTTGTCGACCCAGTCGTTTATCAGTGTGTTAAATGGGTACACTCCGCCCACCGTGCCCGGAACAGTCACATCAAGCGTGACCTTCTCGTTGCTCACGGCGCAGGTGCCAGCTCCGCCAGCACCACTTACTGTGCATCCTAGATTCGCAGCTCCAGCAACAGTTGCCGTTACAGCCTGGGACTTAAAAGCCAAGTTCCCAATCAGTGCGGCTATGTTTGCTGCTGCAACACCGTCAGATGCAGCTGCATTCGCTCCGACTACAACCTTAACTTGTGGCACACCCTCAGCAGTTATGATCTGAGTGTTGCTAAAGGTCACAGCCCCTGCGGTTGCAAGAGTTGCTCCCAATATAGCTGCGCCAGCAGCTAAGGCCGCAATCCTTTTCACATTCAATCCTTTCAATTTCTCACCTCGTTTTTATGTCGCCTAATGCTTTGGGCCTATTTATACAAGGATTACCGGCGACGTTTGCCCAACACCACCTTATCTCATATGCTGCCAAAAGCCTACTTCGGCAGGCATCAATAATGATGATCGTACTGATTGATTTTACAGCCTATTTAAAGGTTTCGGGTATATATAAACTTCAATTTATAAATTAAATGATAAACTACGTCAACTGTCCAACGTTGGCTTCGATTTAACGACGTTGATCATCTTCTTTCTCCATACTCCTCCAGGAACTTTATGTAAGTCTGGAGATGCTGCACTGTAACCGAAGGCCTTCTCTTGGAGATAATGGCTTTCATGCTGTCCATTGTAAGCGCGGCTTTCCTGCCGCTCAGCTTGCTCCTCACCAGCTCCATCTTAGCTTCCTGGCATACTGATGCAATATCGGCACCCGTGAACCCTTCGCTCTTAGCAGCAAGAGCATCGAAGTTGAAATCCTTCTCAAGTGGTATTCCCTCAAGGTTGAGCTGGAAGATGTTCTTCCTGTTCCCGAACATAGGAGGCGGTATCAGTATTATCCTGTCGAACCTCCCGGGCCTTAGAAGCGCAGGGTCTATCCTCTCAGGTTTGTTGGTTGCAGCAATGAACATGACCTGCTTGAGCTCACTCACGCCATCCATCTCATCAAGCAGCTGGGCGACAACCTTCTCGTTTTCAGGGGAGGCATAATAATCCCTACTTGGCGCAAGCGAGTCTATCTCATCTATGAACACCAATGCTGGAGCCCTCTCCCTTGCCCTGTTGAAGCTCTCCTTTATCACACTTACTGCACCTGAATACCCCCTCTTCATGAGGTCAGCACCGCTTACATGTATGAAGGCAACGTTCAGCTCATTGGATGCGGCTTTAACTATCATGGTCTTACCGCATCCTGGAGGACCGAAAAGAAGGATTCCTTTTATTGGCGTGACATGGTACTCCTTGAGGATATCCTCATGCAGCAGGGGGAGTTCAATAGCCTCAACCAGAAGCTGCCTCACATCATCAAGCCCAATCACGTCGCCCCATCTTGTCTTCTCTGCCCTGCCCTTCTCCTTCTGCGGTGCAGAGCGTCTTTCGAAGTCCAGCTTGAACTTCTCGTACTCCTCCAGATCGGATATGGAGACGCTGGGCTTTATTGTACTTAGAATAGATATGAAGTGCTCCATTGAAACCGGAATGACCTCATTGGTCTCACTGGCTAGCTTGGCAACCTTTCGAGCAGCCTCCATGCAAATGTTCTGTATGTCCGCACCCGAGTATCTCCCTGTTTTCTCAGCTAGCTTGTCAAAATTGATATCGTCACAAAGCGGAAAGTTCTTTGTGTGAATCTCGAATATCTCCTTCCTGCCCTCCTTGTCTGGCAGAGGCATGTATATTATCTTGTCGAACCTTCCTGGCCTGAGCAATGCCCTGTCCAGCTCCCCGGGCATGTTGGTGGCACCGACCAGTATGACGTTCTTAATGGACTTGAAACCATCCATTTCGGAAAGGAAGAGAGCCATAAGCCTTGGGGCTACGTCATCAGACGTATATTTGTCCCTACTTCTTCCTATTGCGTCAATCTCATCAAAGAACAAAACACAAGGGGCAGTCGTCCTAGCTATTCTGAAAAGCTCGCTGACATTCCTCTCGCTCTCCCCGTACCACTCGGAGAGCAGGTCACTGCATTTCACGTAGTAGAAGCCTATCTTCATCTCCCTTGAAAGGGCCCTCATTATCATTGTTTTACCAGTTCCCGGGGGACCGAAGAGAAGAATTCCTTTCGGTGGCTTCAACCCATAGGCTGTTGAAAGCTCCTTTTTTGTGAGCGGCCAGAGTATTGCTTCAACAAGCTCCTTCTTGGTTTCATCATAATCTCCAATATCATCAAGGGATTCGACACCTGGGGAAAGGCTCAGGTCCTGTATGCCGAATTTCTTGAACTTGCCCATCTTCTCCATCTTATTCACCGCAACCTCCCTGGATATATCAACTCCGTTATGCTCGAGGAAGAAGACGAGCGCCATTCCAATAGAAGTGCTCAGGAAAACAAATGGGTCGGGGGTCTGCTCGGATATTGCGCATGAGAGCCAGTAGCCGATTGGTATTAGAAGGGAGCAGGTTGATGCTATTGAGTTCTTGTACCTCCTGTCAAGAAGCCCGGATATGCTGCCAGCCAGGAACATGGCAGCAGTCCAGAAGAAAAGTTGTACAAGCGCCGAATCAGTTATTGCGAGTATGAATAATACGCTCATTATTGCATCTATCGAACTTCCAACATACTGCATGCTATCCCATTTGTAGATATTTCCGAAAGCTGACACCATTGCATTTCCAAGCTCGCTCACATCTGGCACGCTTATGCGCTTTGCAAAAGCGGAGAACTCCGCCCCTTTTTGGTCATAGAGTTCCACAAGCCTGCTGCCGGTCGGGTTGTATACGATAAATGCGCTGTTGTCAACCACTCCAGTCCCCCTGCCCCACATTACCGATAATATAAGCACCAGCAGCACTGCGACGAACGTCACAAATGAGCCTTTCTTGGAACCTAGGAAAAGGGTTGAGAACATGAGCAGCGGAGGCACGAAGAAACCAAGCATTGAGTTGAAAGGTGCGAGGACTAGTATGAACAGCAATGATATGATATGCCAGTATGTGAAGGACAGCAGCAGGGTTAGCGATATCACTATTGTGAAAAACCACGCGAAGAGCGGTGACTGGTATGCAACCGCAGGAAACGCAATAAAAGTGCTCACCATAGTGCCAAGGGGTGCATGGTGGTATGCGATGAAACCTACGAGCAGAAGTATGAATGGAATCAGCCAGACAGGATAAAGAGGAAAGGTTATCAAAAGAAAGAAACAGCCTGCCATAACAAGCAGAGCATTTGCGAATGCAGTGTTCTCCTCAACTTCCTTCAGCATTGCCTTGAATCTGAGATCTTTCAGTGATTTGAATTTCGTCCCGCCCTTGCTTTTTTTAACGAGCTGGCTCAGCACTGGATCGAACTCACCTGTCTTCAATTTTTCAGACTTCAAAGTACTCTCAGGTTTCGTATCTTCTGAAGGGTCCTTTGAAAGAAACTTTGTAGGCATGCGATCTAGTAATAGTAATTAATGAATGCTTATATAAATAGTATTTGTTAGTGATACTGTGAGGAGAACTGGGAAAAACATTTTAAGGTGGGAGCTGTTTGCCCTCCTGCTTGTCATAATTCTGATAGCGTTTATCTACATAGCAAACCCAGTGCAATTCATAATGAAAAGGCTGCATACGCTTGGTTATCTCGGAATTTTTCTCCTTATGTTTCTATCAAGCGCCTCAATTCTGCTGCCTCTTCCGGGGCTTGTTGGAATTCCCATTGCAGGCATGTCTCTAAACCCTCTCAATGTTGGAATTGTAGGTGGCATGGGAAGTGCGCTGGGCGAGCTCAGCGGTTACTTTGCAGGCTGCGGTGGCAGAGTAGCGATTGAAGAGAACAAGAAGAGGATGTATAAAAATGTAAAAAGATGGATGAACAGGAATGGCTTCTTAACAATCTTTATATTGGCAGCTCTCCCCAACCCGTTCTTTGATATCGCGGGAATTGCTGCCGGGGTATTGGAATATCCCGTATGGAGATTTCTACTTGCATGCCTTGCGGGTAATGTACTGAAGTGTGTTGTGCTGGCATATCTGGGACACTCCATTTTGGGGTAATCAGAACGCCTGCACGAGCTTCTTCCTCACTAACTCATCATTGCCCTTCGCATCTTTTATTTTATCAGCAAGCTCCTTCTCCCCCATCATTTCAAGCCAGGGAGCAAAGTGCCCGCCGTTCGCGTGGTAGAGCAGTGACGTGAGCGGAGCTATCTTCACCATCCTCACGAAGTCAGCCACACTCTTCGCTTTGCCCACTTCCCTGCCATCCGGCATCTTGAACACGAACTCACCTCCTGGCGGACAGGGCTTGTTCGAGTAATTCTTTGCTTTATATCTAGCCATCCCTCTCACCTCCTCTTAGAAATATTCAACTTCTCCCTAAGTCTACACTTCACCTCCTGAAGCACATTCATGAAATTGATAAAACCGTCATAGGGCGTATCAAACGGGGAGAAGTACTTGTGCACATCCCCGTCCGCCCATGATTTGGTGCAAAGATAGTAGAGATGGTCGCTGTTCTGCAGCAGCCTCCATATCCGGGTAAGCTGCTCGTCCTTCGCTTCCCTCACCATGGGCTCAAGCCCTTCCAGCATTCTGAAGCAGACTCTCTGCATATCATTCCCAAGCCACGCCGATGCATCTCTTTCCATATCCGCCCAGGAGAGCGGAGTCGGCACATCTACCTCCCCTACTGGTTCAATTCCGACAAGCTCGCTTGGAGTTTTGAAGTTAAGGTTCGGATATTTCAATATCTGCTCCGGCATTTTCTTCAGGAATTCAAATATGCCGGTGTCCTCCCACTGGTGTTCGCCAAAGGTCTCGTAATCCATGAACATGTTCACCAGCGGACCCTCGCATTTGCTGAGCCATGAAGCATATTTTTCAGCAGTCAGAGGATACTCGCTCCACCAGCGTGCGGAGAACCGGTATGCAACATCATCGCTCAGCCGGTAGTTTCTGAGGAATGCCTTTATTGAGCTGCATCCCTTCACGCGGTATAAGTAGTCAGGGCTCCTCCATCCAAGAATTCTCTCAAATCCCTCAGTGACTATGCCCTTGTAACCCATGTCCTCCGCAAGCTTCGCTATTTCATTCGTGAATAACGCTTCGGTGTTCCTGAAAACAACTGGCTTGTATTTGAAAAAGGAGTTGAGGGCTTTCCTGTGTAGCTCAACCTGCTCCTTGAATTCCCTCTTGTCCTTGAACAGGCTGCATAGGGAATGGTAGTATGTCTCATCAAGGAAGTCAACGCATCCGGTCTTAGCCAGATCCTCAAACGAATCCAGCACCTTCGGGTTGAACTCGTTGCACTGGTCCAGGAATACTCCTGTGAGACTGTATGAGATTCTGAATCTTCCGTCGAATTTGTTTATCAAATCCAGCATGATGGAGTTCGTTGGGAGATAACATTTCCTTGCAACTTTCTCGAATACCTCCCGGTTTAGTTTCTCGTTGAAGTATAAGTCATATGGATTTCCGCTGTTATCCTCAAAAATAGAGAAGCGCCTCATTCTGAGAGGCTGGTGGACTTGGAAATAGAAGCATATCGAAGGCATTAGACCAACTCCCTGTAAACACCTATCGTCTCATCAGCTGCCCTTCCCCAGCTGAACTTCCTCGCATCCTCTACTTCATATATCCCCATTGTGTGGTTGAGCACTCTGTATTTCAGCAACGCTATGATATCCTCTGCCATCCTGTTTACGTCCCAGAAATCAACCTTCAAGCAGTGAGGAGTTATCTCGCTCACGCCGGATGTTTTTGATAGGATTATCGGAGTGCCGCTTGCCATTGCCTCAAGAGCAGTTATCCCAAATGGCT
This sequence comes from Microcaldota archaeon, assembly GCA_026396455.1. Taxonomy (GTDB): domain Archaea; phylum Micrarchaeota; class Micrarchaeia; order Burarchaeales; family Fermentimicrarchaeaceae; genus Fermentimicrarchaeum. The sequence goes on from JAPLWT010000016.1 coordinate 7,532, forward strand.
CTGAGACGCTTGGAAGTACGTACACATCACTTTTAGCGTATGCTTCCTTGAGCTGGCTCTCTGGGAGATAACCAAGGAAGGTCACATTGTCGCTTATGCCAAGTTGTATGGAGTAGTTTATGAGGTAGGGGAGCATGTCGCCCCCACCTGCCATGACAAAATGAACATTTTTCATCGCAGAGAGAACTTTCTGGGCAGTCTGCAGGAATTGCACAGGCCCTTTCTGCTCTGCCATTCGGCCTAGGAACAGCACTACCTTCTCTTTCGAGTATTTCTTGACTTCCCATTTCTTCTTGAACTTCTCAGGGTCGACTCCGTTGTAGATAACTCTTATCTTGCTGCAATCCATCCCGAATTTACCCACTAGCTGTCTCTTCATCATGTGGCTGACAGTTATCACCCTATCAGCTGCGTGCATGCCGGTTCTCTCGATATCAAGGATCTGCTGGTTTGCACCCATGGCAGAGCGGTCATATTCTGTAGAGTGAACTGTAGCTATATGCGGTTTCTTTATTTTCTGTTTTGCGAGTATGCCCGCCTTCATGGTGAGCCAGTCGTGATTGTGTATGAGGTCATATTCTCTCTCCCTGTTGTTCTTCTCAACCTCCTCCGCACATCTCAGGTTGTACTGCATAACTCTATTCATGAAATCAGCGCCATATGTCTCTCTAGCAGTGTAAGGTCCGAAGTGCACAGGCATTACTTGGATAAGTCTCGGAGTGGTTCCCTTCATCTCAAACTCGGTTCTAGGCATGTAGAAGTCCACTTCTATTCCTCTGTTTGCCAGTGCGTGTGTCAACTCATAGCAATGGACTCCTAATCCTCCGCTTTTGAAGGGGGGGAACTCCCACCCTAGCATTGCTATGCGCACAAGTTCACCTCTTACATCACTCCTAAAGTATCTACTAAGTCTCAGTTAAACTATGTAAACAAAGGTTTATAAAATGAACTGCTTGAGACTGGTATGGGCAGTTTTGTAATTATTAGCGTCTGAGAATTTGGGTAATTTTAAAGCAGTTAAAAATTTTACAAAAAAATTGGTAAAATATCATTTTGGAAAGTTAGTTCAGTATATAAAACCTCAGAAATGAAAATCACATCTGTAATACAAGATGGGAAGAATTATCTAAGATACAGACGAGAATAAAGGGTAGTTTTAGATGGTAATACTATTTAGATAAAATAGTGGTACAAGTCAGTTCATTGCTTTTGATATAACTGGGAAACCATGAAGAGAACCAATAAAAAATTTAATGAGAGCAAGAGAAGCATCAAAGGAGTTTAGCAGAACATACTTGAATGATGAGACAGAAAAGTAAGTTGCAGGAACTTGCAAAAAGATTCAATAGGATCTCAAACACTTCTCGCTCAGTACCCAATACTTTTAAATGCATGAATGTGAAAAAAAGATATGCGCTCCCGCCATAGCTCAATTTGGTAGAGCATCCGGCTGTAGCTTGCATTGCTGGCTTTTTCCAGCAGAAACCGGATGGTTGGGTGTTCAAATCACCCTGGCGGGATTTCAGTTATTGTCGACATATTCGATAATGGTTTAAATAGTTTGTTTTTCAAAAAGATATCCGCATGCCTTGGTAGTGTAGTGGTTAGCATTCAGGCTTGTCAAGCCTGCGACCCGGGTTCGAATCCCGGCCAGGGCGTAGTTGATCTAACCCCCTCAATGTCAAAATTATTAATCTTTGTTTATCAAAATCTTACTGATACAAAGGTAAATTTATGGATCCTACCGTAATGGGCATAGCCTTGGTGACATTCCTGTCAACGCTGGTAGGAGGTGCAGTCACCATAAAGTTTAGAAATGTTTTACCTTACTTTTTCGCATTTGCTTCAGGAAGCTTGATTGCTGTATCTTTCTTTGATATACTGCCGGAGAGCCTGGAGATCGCAGAATCAATCGCTTTACCAGTAAGATATGTTATGATAACTGTCGTAGCATCTTTTTTCTTTTATAGCTTTTTAGAAAAATACTTCTTGACCCACCATTACCATGAAGACGAAGGAAGGGAACATGGACACATAATGGGTCCCATAGGGGCAGGTGGTTTGGTCATACACAGCTTCTTGGACGGGGTTGCGATAGGGACAGCGTACCAAGTTAATGCTTCAATTGGTCTGATAGTGGCTTTCGCGGTTATATCCCATGATTTTACTGATGGAGCGAATACTGTCACACTAATGCTAAAGAATAAGCACCCTGTTAAGAATGCAACATTGTTTTTACTTATGGATGCGATAGCTCCTGTCCTTGGCGTATTATTTGCATCATTGATTAACATAAGTCAAGTGATTCTCGCTTTGATACTGGCAGTATTTACGGGGGAGTTCATATATCTTGGGGCTGCTAACCTGCTGCCAGAAACACACAAGCATGAGCCTTGGAAAATGAATCTATGCATGGCGCTTGGCATTCTCCTGATTTTAATACTCACTTCAATAATCTAGAGATAATCCTGAATCTTTTTCTGAAATAACGCTTCCTGCAGAAGCTTGCTGTTCTTTATCCACACGTTCACACTGATATCAAATTTTGAGAATATGTAAGCGAAAGCTTCTTTCAGAGTTGCAAATTTCATTGGTGTTTTCTTCACTGCATTTCTCACCGCCTCGCGCACATTCCACACGCCAACAGGCATGATATAGCCTGGGTGCGCTTCCCTGAGGATTATCGCGGCTGCCTGCCTCCTCTCTTTTTTCAGTTGTTCGGCCACAGCAAGCCTTGCGGAGAAATAGCATCCTCCTATAGCCGGATACTCGCTCCTCCCCCCATATCCCTCGCAGTCGGAGAATATCGCAATTTCACTTCCCCGGGGGTTCCATATTGTCCTTGGATACCACGCCTCAATCAACTCATAGCTCCAGCGGGATGGAATCATCAGTGCAATCCATCGGTTATCAAGAGCAGTGTGTTCATAAACTCTGAATTCGTTTATCAAAGGAAATGCCTTGACTTCATCCAAAAGATTTTTTGAGAGCATGCTGTCTACGGCAGTGATGGACCATCTTGTGGGAACAAATCTCCTGTTCTTCTCGATTCCGAACAGCCCTGCTGAGAACGCTTTCTGTATTTTTGAAACCAGAACATTATCGCGGTAAAGCTGTATGACTGCTTCAGAAGCTCTCAGGTCTGTGTCGCTGAAAGCCTTCTCAATTTTGTGGTCCGCGGTTGAGGATATCAGATCAATATTTTTCAATGGTGCAGAAGGACCGAAAGGCTGGACCTCGTCATCCAGAGCAATTCTTCCAACAGGCTTTTTCATGAACTCTGCGTCCACCTCTGTGGGTGCCTTTGACAACGCCAGCTCTCTTGTGAGCTCTACAATCTTGCCTGCATCCACATCCCTCACATTCACCCTATATTTTCCTCTCACAAGCTGGAAACGGAATTCTGCGATTTCCTCTATGCTTTTTCCTTGCCACATCTCCGGGGTACCAAGCAGAGCTGTATCGCCTGTGACTGGCGGTATGAGCGGTCCTATGTTCACATAAGGATAACCCATCCTGCCAATGAACAAGTCAGGGGGGGAAGAGCCCTCGAGCGTGAGGCTGTCAATCAATGGCTTTGTTTTCATCTGGGCATAGAATTTGACAAGTATTGGGCAGCTATCCTTGCCGCAGAGCAGCTTTGAGCCCTTGCAGATCGCACATCGTGTATCCTGCCTGGAATCGGGCGTGCCGAATGAGATAGTCTCCCTTTTACCTGACAGCTCCCGTAGGGAACTCTGCTCCTCAACGAGCTGCGAAACCCATAAATTTGTTGGCACGACAAAACTATGAATGTCAATATATACAATCTTTTCTGAGGGGTAACTTTCCAGGTGGACTTGTGATAGCAAATGAAGTCAGGTGCAAAACCCTGCTCAACCCCAGCAAGCTTGCCGTCTACTGCATCAACCCTTATGTTGGCTGCCAGCATGCCTGCTCATACTGCTATGCAAACCCCCTCACAAGGAGGTTCAGCAGGCATTCCGAGCAATGGGGGGAGTTCGTTGACGTGAAGATTAATGCACCCGAAATTCTGAGAAAAGAGGTTTCATCAAGGAAGAGAGGCCAGGTTTTCATTTCGTCACTCACGGACGCGTACCAGCCTCTTGAGAAAAAATACGAGCTTACCAGGAAATTGCTCGGGATACTGCTTGAGAACCAATTCCCGGTCTGCATCCAGACTAAATCATCCCTGGTCACCAGAGATGTTGACCTGCTAAAAAAATTCAACGAGCGCGAGGTTGGCTTCACCATAACAACGCTTGATGAGTCTGTGAGGAGGAACTTCGAGCCTCTTTCATCTCCCGTAAAAGAGAGGCTTGAAGCCCTTAAGCTGCTGCAGGAAAACGGGATAAGGACGTATATTTTCGTTGGACCTGTGCTACCGCACCTGACTGACAGGAATTTGGAGGAGCTTGTGAAAACCGCTTCTGAGCTTAAGGTGGATTATCTCTGGTTTGACAAGCTGAACCTCAAGCCGGGCGTATGGGAGAATATGCAAAAAATACTGGAGGAATCCTACCCACAGCTTTTGCCAGTTTGGAGGGAGATATTCTTCTCAAAAAAAGATTATTACGAAAAATTTAGAGAAATGGCAGTGCAGCTCTGCAAGAAATATAATGTCAGCTACAGGTTCTGCTACTGATTAGCTGACATTTCTGAGGTAAATATTATAAGACCAGAAGACGTCTTTATTACTGATGACTAGACTGTTGGTTTACGACACCATGGCGAGAAGGAAGAGGGAGTTCACTCCTATCAAGAAGGGCGGAGTGCGGCTCTACACCTGCGGCCCCAGTGTCTATTCAAAATCCCACCTCGGGAACTTCCGCACCTATGTTTTTGAGGATGTGGTGAAGCGGGTTCTTATGTTCATGGGATACAGAGTCAGGCATGTGATGAACATTACAGACATCGAGGACAAGGCAGTGAGGGCTGCAAAGGGGGATATGAAGAAACTTATTGAGATAACCAGAAGGAATGAAAGGATTTTCATGAAGAATTCCCACGACCTTAACATTATCCCTGCTGATGCTTACCCGCGCGCAACTGAGAGCATAAATTCAATGGTGGAAGTGATAAGGAAACTCGAGAGGAAAGGGCTGACCTTAAAGGATGGGAGGGGCAATGTGTTCTTCGACGTATCGCGGTTCCCAGGCTACGGAAGGCTCTCCCGTTCAAGGTTCATGCATCCACTAGACAAAAGGGTCTACAAGGATGATTACTACCAGAGGGAAGCTGGGAATTTTGCGCTATGGAAGGCCTGGAAAAAGAGCGATGGCAATGTAGTCTATGATACCGAACTGGGAAGAGGTCGGCCCGGCTGGCATATAGAGTGCAGCGCCATGAGCATGCGTTATCTTGGCACTCCTTTCGACATGCACATGGGCGGAGTGGACAACATATTCGCGCATCACGAGAATGAGATAGCACAGAGCGAAGGTGCTACTGGCAGGAAGGTTGCGAACTACTGGGTGCATGTGCGCCATCTCCTGATGGAAGGGAAAAAGATGAGCAAGTCCCTTGGGAACTTCTACACTGTTGACGACATACACCGGATGGGCTATGGTTACGATGCGATAAGGGTGCATCTGCTTGGAACGCATTACAGAAAACGGCTCAACTTCACTTTTGCAGGTCTTAGGGATGCAGCCAAGGAGTTGGAGAGGTGCAAATGCTGCGCCCGCTCCCTGAAGCAAAGGGAGTTCTGGGAGGATAATCCCGAAGTGGATGAACTCACAAAAAAGATGCTTGCGGAATTTGAGGGCAGAGTATGCGACGATTTTGACACGCCAAGTGCCACCAGGATATTCTGCTCCTTTGTCTGCGACCTGCAGGAATTCATAGAGAAAAGGAAAATTGGAAAAAGAAACGCCAAAAGTGCGCTGGATGCGTTATGCAGGATGGATTCCGTGCTTGGTTTTATGCATTAGGGAATTCAGCATAGGTTAAAAAGTCATAAGTAAGAAATACTTTTATGAAATATTTACATCCGAAAGCGGAAGTTGTAGGTGATGTCTCTATTGGCGATGGCTCCTCTGTCTGGGCTTTTGCAGTGATCAGGGGGGATGAGGGGAAGATAACTATTGGAAAAAATGTCAGCGTGCAGGAGCACTGCGTTATTCACGGGGAGAAAGTCAGCATTGGCGATAATGTCACTATAGGCCACTCTGCGGTTGTCCATGGCGCTAGGATTGGAAGCAATGTGCTTGTCGGAATAGGCGCTATAGTGCTTGACGGGGCGGAAATCGGCGATTGGGTGGTAATTGGGGCTGGAGCTGTTGTTCCACCGGGCATGAAAGTTAAGTCGAACAGTCTAGTTCTTGGAATTCCGGCGAAGGTTGCGAGAGAACTTAATGAAGAGGACAGGAAGCTGGTAGTAAGCTCCTATGAAAAATATGTGGAGAGAGTCAAGAAGCTTGGCAAGGAGTGACGCTCACCATTTGTGTTTCGGGTTTGGAGGCATTATCAACCAGGCTATGATGTAAGCCAGTATGCCCGAACCATTCAACGCAAGGAGAACCCAGATTAGCCTGACAAGAGTGGGATCCACATCAAAGTACTCTGCTATTCCGCCGCAGACTCCTCCAAGAATTTTATTCTCGCCAGAGCGATAAAGCCTTTTCTTCTTGTCAAATTTGGGCATGGTATGAATTGGAGAGAGATTATATTTAAGGCTGCCTAACTCGGCAACCACAATGTTTAAATATAACTTATTTCAAGTTCTACAGTCCTTCAAAGAGGCGACCGGTATGAATGATGAGAGAATAGTGGCTATCTACAGCTACCAGCGTGAGCTGACTGAAAGTATGGTAGCAAGGAAGAAAGAAGAAAGAAAAGAGATTTAAGGTGCTTATTTCCTCTGTCCTATGAATCCGCCTATTGCACCTAGCACTGCTCCTAGCACGAGACTGAAGATGACGCCTATTACTGATCCTATGGCCCATGCTACGATGGCAAAGCCGCCTACGACTGCTGCCCCTGCCACGCTGTTGGTTGCTGCGGGCACTAATCCCAACAGCATCACTATGAGGCCTATAACCGAGTTTATTATGCTAGCTATAAAGGCAGCAAGAGCGCCTACCAGAGCCGCACTAAGGAGGTCCAGCTTACTATTCCTGGCTGCTGCATAGCCTGCGTACAATAGGACTAAGCAGTTAAGGACGAAGAGGCCTATGCTTACAACAATCGATATGATTGCTCCAGCAAAGCCGATCATTCCGCTAACGATACTTAAAACAGCGCCGATTATTCCCAATACGACTAAGATTACTATTGGGATCAAAGCGGCCTTGATTATCTTCATAAATTCCATTTCACCACCTCGGATAAAGTCCTTGAATTGGTTGGGGTTACGAGGTTTATAAATATATCTGAGCTTCGAAAAAAGGGATAAATTTATAATATGGCTGAATTAAAAAGTGAATGGGGTGTTCCACATGTTCGAGGGAATGATGAGGGGCGCGGGTTATGTTACTCAGCGTGAATTTGACCGACTCGAGAGAGCTTTGAAGGAGGAGAAGGCGCATTCCTCGATGGTTGAGGCTGAGAAGAGTGCTATGATGCATGAACTCGAAGATCAGGTCGCCCACCTGGAGAAGGACAAAAGGAGCCTTGATGACGAGGTAAGCAACCTTTCTGGCGAGCTGGAGAAGATAACTGACGAGAAAGTCAAAGTGTATGAGATGCTTAAGGAGAGCGGCGTGAAGGCTGCGAAGACCAAGAAAGAGCTTGAGGATGATATAGCAGAACTCCAGAGAAGAAAAGAGCTGAATGAAGGGAGCATAGCGGCACTTCAGAGAAAAATCAAGGAGATGACCGGGGAGATAGGAGACATCAAGAAAGCGGGAGATGCATCCGTGAAGGCTGCGAAGAAGGAGGCAATGGCCATTTCAAAAGAAAAGGAGAAGTCGGCGAAGACAATCGAGAAGCTGGCGAAGAGGATAAGCGAGATGGAAGCAAAGAAGGTTGCGGATAAAGCGAAGAAAGTCCCAGATAAGGCAAAAAAAGTCGCAGATAAAGCGAAGAAAGCCGCAGATAAGCCAAAGAAAGCGGAAAAGAAGGAAGGCAAAAAAGTTAAGACGAAGGGGAAGAAGAAGTAGACAAACCCAGTTTATACCTATTTCTGCTTATTGCTGGGAGGTGCGGTCGTGTTTGGGGGGGTGGGCTCGTTATTCAGGAAAAGGAGCAGATGTGAGGTATGGGAACTTGGCAGCATACCAAACGAGGACTTCGATGCGCACTCTCTTTTCATCAAGAAAGTGAAGGGGCTGGCTTTCTCTATACTGTACGATTTCAAGAAGATGAGAATGCTGCTTATAACTGTTGATTTTCCTGAGGGGCTTATGGATTCTATAGCCGCAAGCGTGGCTGGATTGGAGTTCAGGAAGCTTGAGGAAAAAGTTTCTTTTGGAGAACTGAAGAACTCCTTTAGGTATGACGGCATTCCATTCAAGCATACTGCTACTATCCAGGAGCCTTTTGCGCTGCACAAGGAGGATATGAAAAAGACTGAGAGGAGCCTTATAACTGACCTGCCAATGGCTTTTAGGGATAGCGATTGTTACCTCCTCGTGTCATTCATC
>JAPLWT010000048.1 GCA_026396455.1 Microcaldota archaeon
ACTCCCTCCTAGAAGGTAATGTAGTATGCCTGCCATAACAATTCCAGTAAGCTGTTTCAGCCTTGAACATACGATGCTCAGCGGGCAGCCCCCGTTTTTCCTCATGAGCTACGAAAAGGGAGCAGCACGTTTTCCGGTTGAAGGAAGCATTGTATCGCTCCAGCAGAATAAGCATGAATTGAATGTTGAGTGGAAGGGAGATGCAAGCGAGGAGGAAATAAGGGAGGTTGTTGAGGACAGGTTCAGGCTGAAGGATGACATGAAGCTCATCTACAAGAGCCTCATAAAGGATGAATTCATGCTAAAGGCGATTGCAGAATTCTATGGGCTGCGGCTTACCCTCTCAGACCCCTGGGAGACTCTGGCATCATTCATATGCTCAACAAACAACAATCTGAGAAACATAAAATGCATAGTGGGAAACCTCTCCCGCACTTTTGGGGAAAAAATTGAGGCAGGGGGAGAGAGTTTCTACCGCTTCCCGGATGCCCTTTCCATTTCCCAAGCAAGTCTTAAATCCCTGAAGCAGTGCAAGCTTGGCTTCAGGGCGGAGTATCTGAAGAACGCTGCAAAAGCATGCTCCAGCAGAATAGACCTGAGCTGCATAGCTGGCATGAGCTACAACGAGGGCAGGATGGAGCTAATGCGAATGAAAGGAGTCGGAGAGAAGATAGCAGATTGTGTTCTGCTTTTCTCTTATGGAAAGCTGGAATCATTCCCCATAGATGTATGGGTCAGGAGGACTATGGGAAAGGCGTATTTCAAGAACAAAAATACGAGCGACAAGGAAATAGCGGAGTTCGCAAGGGAATACTGGGATGGATATGCAGGTTATGCGCAGCAGTATGTATTCTGGTATGGAAGGAATATGCAACATGCCTAATTCTGATGCATAGCTCTTGTTATTCGTCTACATGAACTCCGCCAGGCTGAACTGCTTCCTGTTCTCATCACCAAAAACAGAGCATATATCCCTGTCAAGCAACACGAGCCTCTGCTTCAGGTAGGCAGGCAGTTCATACCTCTCAACGAGCTCCTTGGAGATCTTCAGGTATTTCTCAATCCCGCCCTTGGATATTGTGAGAACCAATTTTCCCCCGCACCTCCTGCACTTCCCGGAGAGCGGGACTCTCCTGTACTTGCTGTTGCATCCAACGCACCTGAAAATCTGCCTTGAGAACGAGCGCAGGTTGCCGTACAGGTCCGGGAGGAAGTGGCTCAGTATGAGCCTCTCGGCAGCATCCCTCACTTTCACAGCGCGTATCTTCTCTGACAGCACGAATTGGGCGTCTATCTTCTCCCTCATCGTCTTCAGCGTAACGTATTTGCTGACCATCGGGATATTCTGGAGGGAGCCTGTCTGGTGGGTGAAATTTATTCCCACATACTGCTCGGGCTTGCCAAGCCTGTCCGCAACTTTCTCCACCTTCACCTCTCCAGGATTATCAAACCTCAGGCTCGCCTCGTACAGCTCTAGGGGATATTCCGTGCACGTCTCCATCGCATGCACCTCATCATCAACCTCCTTGGGGTCGATTATAGTAGTCAAGACGAGGCAGGCATCCATCGTTCCCCCTCTGCTCTCAGGCAGGAATTTTTTGGAGAAGTTTATCAATGCATCAAGCAAAAGCATCATCGAATCCTCGTCGCCGTCACAGTTCCTTCTTCTCGCGGAGATCATGTAAGGATGAGCGTACCCCACATTTGCCTTTGTGTAGCCAATCAACCTGCCGAGCACTCCGCAAGAGGTGTGCGGTGAGAGGGTCACAATGAGTTTTCCAATCAGCTCCTCCTTGCTCTTGACATTATAATACGGAGGCAGCCCGTAGAGGTATACCAGCAGGTCGTCAATGAAGTTCGCAGTCCTTGTCAAGTACTCCCCGCCCCTCTCTGAGATTATCACATCTTGCGGCTTCAGCTCAACCAGCTGGCTGGCATCCTTCAGCTCCTTGCCCTCAAAATCCTTCTCATAACCCAGCTCCCTCACTTTCTCAACGCTCACCCCAATCTCGCTTGGGTAGAAATGGGTGAGCAGGACATTTGTCGAATCAAACCTTATGCTTCCATCCTTGAAAACGAAAACATTGTGCTTTGCCCTGAGGATTCCCTTCTCAAGTGGCTCGGGTATCTTGCTCCTGCTTGTCATCCCCTTCACGCCCTTTATCTCCTCAGGAAGCCCTCCGCACTTCTTGACTGCATCATCAACCAGCATTGTAAGGTTAACTCCCCTTGAATCCGACTCGGATGCCCTTGTCTTGCATCTCTCGCAGACCTCTCCTTCAACATCCTTTCCGCACTTCAGGCACACCCTTCCAGTCACTGTTCTCGTATCGCATGATGGGCATTTGTTGCCTACGAGTAGCCTCTTGCACGAGGGGCACACCATCCTGGCGACCTCAACAACAACCCCACTTCCCTCAAACCTATCGTTCTCCTTCGCTTTCCTGTATGCCTTCACTATGTCCCTGGTCTTCCCGCCCCAGTTCCCAATGGGGAAGAGCATGTGCGGCGCCGGCTTCATCTTCCTCTCCCTTGCCTTCTCCGGCCTTCCCATCCTTGCCCCAATGCAGACCGGGGCCTTCTCCCTCAGCTTCACTCCTGCAAGCTCCCTCACAATATCCATCACTTTCTTGTCTTTTGAAAATGCGCCGTTGAACTTCTCAGCGCTTATTTTCCTGTTCTGCAGTATCCCGAGGCTCATGAGAAGCGTGAGCGCATGCTCCCTGACCACTACAGTCTCGCCCTCAACCTTGTGGGGAACGCACAGCTTCTCCAGGACGGCTTTCCCGTTTCCTTTCTCCACCCTCAACTCCTTCAGCTTGAACCACTCATAGGTGAGCTTGCCAGTTGCAAGCCAGTCCACCAGCTCCCTCAGCTCATTTGCGTCTATGTCATGCCACAGATACGTGTAAAAGGGGTGCAGCGGCACTCCAAACTTTTCGGATATCTTGAATGCATCCTCTCCGCTAAGCTCCTGCGGGACGATGGACTTCGGGTCCACCCCCTTTTCCTTCGCGCTTTTCTCCAGTTCCCTTTGCCAGAACTCCTCGCAGTAGCCCGCGGGCATGAGTGGATGGTTTGACTTGTAGAAATCGCCGTATGAAACGAGCAGGTCCCCAAGGGAGAGGATTAAAACGACATCACCTTTCACTTTCTGGGCTTCCTCCGCGTTCTTCAGCTGCATCACGCTGCCGTCCTTCAGCTTCACGAAAGGACCTTCCATTGTGCCGCAGGGCGTGACAACGCACCCTTTCCCGGGCCTCTCAATCTTCATCTGCGTTCCTATCGTGAGGAAGTCGTCAAGCAGCACCATTGTCGCGGGATGGATTGCCTTTGCTGCAATGCCGCTCATCCTGGTCCTGCCGTACCTCAGCCTGAATCCGCCTTTCTCGGAAGGATAGCTGAATATGGGCCTGCCCGCAACTATATCGTCAAGATAGAGGCTGTTCGGCTTCATCTCCCCGCCGGCCTCCTTCTTCGGGACTTTCACGCAAGCCTCAAGCCAGCTCCAGTTCAAGCCTATGCTCTTGGTATACCTCAGCACCTTGCTGGCTTTCTGCGCTATGCCCTCCCCAATCACAAGGCACATCCCCCCTCTTATCCTGTTTGTCCCAATCCTTGGCAAATCCTTGTGGACAGAAACCTCGAATTCTTCCGTAGGCTCCCCGTCAATGCACACCGGGCAGTTCTTTACTATGACTCGCACCTCGTCATCAGTCGGCCTGTACTGCAGCCTTGCAGCCCTCACGTCATAGAGCGCTATCTCCTCGACATATCTTTCAACCTCGGTGTCAGTGGGCCTGTAATCCGCAATATTGAACTTCCTCCTTGCGAAATCGGCAAGCACAACGCTTAAACCGGCAACAGTCCCTCCAGCACTTCTTATAGGGCCTGCGAAATACATCCCGAGGTAATCGCTGCCGTCAGGGTTTTTCCTTATTTTTATGCTTGAGATTCCCTCTGTAGGCGCAACCAGCACCCCTTCCGTGAGTATGGCAACGCCAGTCCTGACGGCCTGTTCTATCACGCCTTCCTTATCGCCTTTGCCGGTTTCGAGTATCTCCTTCATTATGTCGAACGCCAGCAAATCCCTCCTCTTGTTAACTCCCAGCTCCCTTATCCTCTTGGCTATCCCCGGAGGGCCGACTATTCCCTCAACCCTTGCGGCTATGTCCTCTGCCGGCAGTATCTCCACCTTGCCGTCAGGGTCGAAGTTCATTGCCCTGGCCTTCTCTGCAACCGAGAATGCTTCCGCAAA
>JAPLWT010000042.1 GCA_026396455.1 Microcaldota archaeon
CAGGCGTTCCTGTTCCGGAAGAAGAGAGGAAAGGCCCTTTGAGAGCCTGTCCGGAAGCATAGGATAGGTCTCTATCCCTGTGTAAACCGAGGTAGTGTTCCTGCGCGCGTATTCATCAGCGAATGAGCCCTCCGGCACATACACGTCTACATCTGCAATGGCCACTTTGACGAGGATTTCGCCGCTCTGCACTCTCTCGCAGTATTCTATCTGGTCTAAATCTTCTGAATCTGAATTGTCTATGGAAGACCACAGCAAGCCTCTCAAGTCCCTGGCACCCGGCCCAGCCTTCCCTGTCATGTCCTCCAGAGTGTCCACTTCACTCATCAAATTCGCAGGGAACACGGCCTCGAACCCGTGCTGCTCCATGGCCTTACGGGCGACGGCCTTCAAGTCAACCTTGCGCAAATCAACCATTTCATTACCCTAACCCACCAGTACTCGCTTAAAATTGCTGGCTTCTCAATCTTCCTCCTCTTCCTCGTCATCATCTTCCTCCTCTTCCTCAGCATCCTCCTCATCCATCCTAGTCTTATCGTTTTGTTCGGCTTTGAAACCGCATTCCCATATTACAACTTGTTTTTTCATAATCACCACCAGTCAGTAGTTAGGTTACAAGGAGGTAATATATTAAGATTACTCTGGCAATATTGAGCGCTTACGAAATTTTAGCAAAGATTAAAAGACGGAGAAGTCAAAAAATAAGAGGGCTGAGGCGAATCAGATGCTTAGCGCGGAAGAGATACTCGAATTAAAAAGAGAACACCACAGCTTAGAAAAAAGAATGGAAAAAATCGAAAAGAACCAGCTTTCTGCTATTGTGAGACTTTCGGAACGGCTAAAGGAATTAATGGCGGACATAGAATCAATACGGGAGAAAGGAAAAAACATGTGGAATCCTGACCTTAACACGCGGATAAAGCTTTCCAAGAAAGGCGTCAAAGTCTACAAGGAATTGAATTATTTTGTAATCGAGGTGGCGAGCGAGTTTGAAAAGGGCAACATCCCAGAGGATGCAGGAAAGAGGTTTATGTCAGTTGCAAAACTCATAAGAGATAACAGGATGGAGCCTGCAAAAAAAGAATTTGAGTATTTTGGGGAAATTATCGAATTAAGCAAAAGATACGAAAAAACCGAAGAGGAAATGAAGGAGAGAGACAGGATACTCAAAAGAGAGCAGGCCAGGATAGAAGCAATACTGGCAGAAATGTCTGAGCTGGAAAGAGAAACAGTTGATTTGGGAAAGGTCCTCAGCTACGAGAACCTATCGAAAAATCTGGAAAAACTGGAAAAACTTAGGGAGACATATATCCATTCCCTCCTTTCAGAACCAGTAATAGAACTGCTTGGAGATATAGAAAAATATTCTTTGAGAGATTATTGCCAAGCTCTTCCCAGAAAAGAGGAAATGGCGGAGTTAAAAGAGTTCTTTTCTGAATATCCTGCATTTGGAAAATGCAATGTCAGTCAGCTTTGCGAGTTCTTCGGATACAGCGAAAAAAAGCTTTCGCATATCTGTCCCGAGACTTCTAGATTCATAAGATTAGTGGTGGGAAACAAAAATTTATTTGAAACAATCCTTTCACTTGGGAAGACGGCCTTCCTGGCAGTGGATGATGAGAACGAAAAAGTCATGGACTTTTATGCCGAAAGGATCGAAGGTGCACAAGGGATTGTTGAACAGATAAGACAGCTGAGAAAAGAAAAATATTCTTATAAGGAAGAATATGAAAAAAGCAAAAAGATTGAAAAAAGAAAGGAGGAGCTTTCCAAATATTCAAAAACCGGATTGGGGGCAGAGTTGAGAGACATCGGACATCTTCTCGAACTTTTGCATTCCAATCGCCCCTGATTTTACGAAGTAAAATTTAACTAGTTTAAGATTGCTTCTGCCGAACAGCGCCCGAGGCAATGACTTCTAAATTTCATACGTACTCTCCGACTAGATAGTTTTTTAAATACCGCTATGTCAATATTTTTGGGTGATGGAATATGAAAGTTTATCTCCTGCTTTTCCTTTCAGTTGTAGCTTTATTCCTAGTTGGATGCGTGCAGACAGGTGGCCAAGTTCAAAGAGAATATGTCTGCCCCAACGGAGCGATTGTTACAAACGCCTCGCAATGCCCTCCAGTGCAGCAGGTTGTTGAGCAGACAGACCCCGAAATGAAAACTTGCGAGGATATGCCAGAGTCTGATAGAACACCTTTCTCAGATTATTGTTACATGGGTCTGGCTTACAAAAGGGAGAATGCAACACTATGCAAAAAACTGAGCGAATCCAAGAGACTCGAGTGTTACTCTGGCCTTGCGATGCTCAAAAGTGATGTAACCATTTGCGACGCAGCTGGAACGCAGAAGGCTTACTGCTATTCCACATATGCTGCGGAGAAGGGTGATGTAACCGCCTGCGACAAGATTACTGAGATAAGCAGCAAGGACAGTTGCTATTCGCAGTATGCATCGAGGTATATGGATTCCACGGTTTGCGAGAAGATAAGAACAATAGGTCAGAAGGACAGCTGCTACATGAGCATTGCCTCATCGCAATGCGACAGCTCTCTCTGCAATAAAATAGCCAACAACAACACCAAGGATAATTGCTTGATAAACCTGCAATACTGCGGTGGGATGCCCCACCAAAAACCAGTTGAATAATCTAAATGCGTATACGGAATCCAATGGCTGGGTTCATCAACTGCTCGGATTCCCAGCATCGAAGCTAGGTTTACATTGAGAGTCGATACGGCTTCTAGAACTGCGGTGCTACTTTTTAAGCTCAGTTATACCGTTCACGCAGTTCACGATTTTGCCTTTCCCAAGCGCGTCTATTATCTGGTTTGCTATGTCGATGCCGACATTCTCCTGCGCCTCTCTCGTGGAGGCACCCAGGTGCGGGGCCATCAGGACTTGCGGCATGCTCAGGAGAGGGTTCTCCTTCGCTGGCGGCTCGGATTCCCATGTGTCTATAGCGGCTCCTGCCACTATCCCTGATTTTATCGCTTCACCAAGCGCCTTCTCGTTTATCAGCCCGCCCCTTCCCGCGTTGATTATGTAAACCCCCTTCTTCATCTTCGCGAACTGCGGTGCGTCAAGAGTATACTTCGTCTCTGGCGTAAGCGTTAGGTTGATGCTGATGAAATCCGAGCGCTTCAGCAGGTCGTCAATCTCCACCTTCTCCACCCCCCATCCCTTGAGGACTTCTGCGGGCTTGGAGCGGCTCGTGCCTATCACTTTCATGGAGAAGCCGCCTGCGATTTTTGCAAGGATCTGCCCCACATTCCCAACACCTATTATTCCCAGGGTCTTGCCTTTCAGCTCCCTGCCGGCAAAGCTTTTCCTGTCCCATTCGCCCCTTGCCATTGATGCATGACCTTTGTGTATGTTTCTGGCAAGGCACATCATCATCCCAGCCGCCATCTCGGCAGCGCTGTTCACATTCCCCAGCGGAGTATTCATGACAGCGATTCCCTTGCTCTTTGCAGCTAGGATGTCGACGTTGTCAACCCCGACTCCTGCCCTGCCGATGACCTTCAGCCTGCTGGCTGCTTCAATGACAGGCTTCGTGACCTTAGTCCCGCTCCTGACGATGTGCGCATCATACGCGGGTATCTCCTTGACCAGCTGCTCTTCAGTAAGCCCGGTCTTCACAGTAACCTCGAACTCCGGGTGCTTCTTGAAGACTGCAAGCGCCTCGTCCGACAGCTTGTCGGTGACAAATACCTTGAATCTATCCATCAAAACCACCTCACAATGTCTTTATGACCTCCTCGAACGCCTTCAGCAGATCCGAGAGGTCCCCATCAGTTGTATCACCCATATGCGGTATCCTGAATGTGGATTTCTTTCCCTTGGCTACCAGGTCCTCGTTCAGCTTCCTGTACCCCTTGTCCACAGAGAAACCCTTCTCGCCCATCATCTCCTGCATCTTCTTCAGGTCCATGCCTTTTGTGTCAATGATGCATGTTACTGTAATCGACTCGTAGCCAGGCTCCGGGAATATCTGGAAGCCCATCCTCTTTGCCCACTCCCTCGTGGTCTTGGCAAGCCGCTTGTGCCTCTCCCACCTTGCATCTAGACCTTCCTTGAAGAACTTGTCTAGCTGGTAGTCCAGCCCATACATGAGGGAGACTGCCGGCGTGTAGGGAGTCTCATCCTTGTCATAAGCCTTCTTGAGCTCCACAAGGTCGAAGTAATAGCCCCTGCCCTGAATAGTCTGGGCCTTCTTGAATGCCCTTTCCGACACTGACGCCACTGCGATGCCTGGCGGGAGCGCGAATGCCTTCTGCGAGCTGGCGAGGCACATGTCTATCCCCAGCTTGTCAACCTCTATCTTCGCCCCGCTCATGGAGCTTACTGCATCCACGAGGAACATGACATCTGGGTATCTCTTCACAACCTCGGAAATCTCGTCAAGGTTGTTCATCACACCGGTTGAGGTTTCGTTGTGGGTAACACAGACTGCGTCAAATCCACCTGTCTTGAGCTTCGCGTCTATCATGTCTGGCTTTATTGCCTTCCCCCACTCAACCTCCAGTTTCTCCGCAGGCTTGCCGCAGGCTACTGCAATATCATACCATTTCTTCGAGAATGCTCCGTTAATGCAGTTCAGCACCTTTTTCCCCACCAGGTTCCTCATGGCGGCCTCCATGAAGCCGCTCCCGCTCGAGGTGGAGACCATGACGGCGTTCTCCGTATAAAGCAGCTTCTTGAGCTTGGGCTTTATTGACGCGTACAGCTTCCTGAAGTCGCCAGTCCTGTGCCCTATCATAGGCTTGGCGCACGCTTCCCGAACATCCTCCTTGACCTCAATCGGTCCAGGAACATACAGCAACTTATGGTCTTTTTTGTCCATGGGTTCACCTCATCAATACTTGTACAGGAAAAGCCCGCTAAGGATCTTGGGCCAGAAATATGTCGACTTCTGCGGCATCACAATCTCCGGGTTTGCTATGCCCTTGTCGGCAACCGCCTTGAGCTCGCTGAATTCCACAGGAGCGAGTGAAACCGCGAATTGGTACTCGCCGCTGTCCACCAGCTTCTTCATGTGTGCGAAACCTGTCTCGCTTCCCGGGAAGTATCCCATCTTGGCACCCTGCGGGAGCGAGGAGAATATGTGGCTCTTGAGTATGCTGCAGTCCAGCTTAGCCACAGGGTCATCGCCAAGCCCATTCAGGAATCCGGGCCTGGCCTTGAACGTGAGTATCCTGTCCTTGAAATAGAATATGATGTTGTGCTTTTCAGGCACCTCGAGTTTACCGTGCTCCGCAACCTCGAACTTCTCCTTCACTTTCGCAGGCAGCGCCTCGACATCCTCCTCACTCAACGAACCTACGACCCTGTCATACGGCTGTATCTTGGCGCTCCCCGAGGGTGATATGTACATCTGCACGTGGCTGCACCCCATCAGGAGGGCGCAGTGGTACCTGTGGTGTCCATCGGCTATGTAAGCATTCTCGCTTTCAATTAGCTGCTTTATCCTTTTTCCCATCCCGCTGCTCTCCGGGACTTTCCAAACATCATTCCTGACCTTCTCCATATCCGAAGCACCGCCAAAACTGCTCATGAATGAATAGAGCGGCTTGGCTTTTGAAACCTCAGTCAGAGCCTCCATGAGTTTTCGCTCCCGGTCCTCAACAACGCTGAAGACCACCTCCAGCTGGTAGCCGGTAGCCTCAAAAAGCTTCCTTCTGTCGACTACCTTATCGTCAAAAGTCTTCTCGTGCCTTATGACTTTCCCATCCTTATAATCGTAAACGCGGCAGGCGAGCAGAACTCCTATCCTGTCCAACCCCGCGCTCTTTTTGGACTGCCTGTAGACATAGTAAGAGGGCTCGTCGTCACGGATGAGCAAGCCCTTCGCGACAAATCCGTCCAGAGCCTTCTTGGCGTTCGGGTACCTCGCTTCCCCCTCCTCGGGAGGCCTGAGGTGGACATGGATTATATTCTCCCTTCCCGAAAGCACCTCCTGTAGCGGCGTACCGTAGGTTATCACGTCATATGGCGGTGCCGTGAAAATTTCGGCAGCAGCCTCGTCCACGGGCCTAAGCCCTACAAGACCCTTGTTTTCAGGCATAATTACACCTTTTTCCAAGTTGACAAAGATCTCCTACTTCCAGCAAACCCTAAACCGTCTATATCCCACGTTGTAGTAGATCTTAGAGGGACTACGCAGTTCACCTGACTAAACATGTAGCGTATCAGATTTATTAATCTTTACTGCGCCAGAGGCTTTGCTAAAGAACTCGCCGAATGAGCCGACTTCTTGAGCAGATGAGGGAGTTTATGAGCAGGTGTTAAATATGAAAGAAAGGATTAAGCTCAAAGGGAGATTCAAAAAGGCAGATTTGTTCAACCAAACTTTGCGCATCATAATATATCCAGAGGATGGACTTAGAAAGGCTGTAGAACTACAAGAAATAGAAGAAGGAGAACCTGTTGTGGTCACGGTAAAGAAAGGTTTTAAGTACTCCCCGCCCATTTCTAATTATGTCGAAACGGGAGTCAGGCATGGAAGACGACAAAATAAAGGAAGAGATACTCAGATACCTCTATGAGAGATGGAGAACTCCAAAAAGTATAGATGGTTCAAAAGCTAAAGTAAGCGAAATCCAAAAAAGTATGAAATCCTGTGGCATAAACCGTGAGGAAACCAATAGGAATCTTTCTTATTTGGTAGATAATGGGTGGGTTAAAGAGGATGTCAAACAGTCGCAGTTTAGAAAGGGCAAATTCAGCTACCCCACAGAAAGCAGGACATTCAGAATATCTACTTCGGGTATAGAGTTATTTCATGGAAAGTCCAAATTCCAAAAGCTTGAGGGCATAACTGGAATAAATATACAAAATGTCTCTGGTGTTGTGAATATAGGGGATGGAAATTATATAAGAAATGAATTTGTCAGTATATTCAGGTCTTTGGATGAACTTGATGGTAAAATAAGAATAACAGACCAATTGAATGATGCGGATAAGTTAAGTTATAGGGCAGAGGTTAAAACTATACAGAGCCAATTATCGAAACCCAACCCAGATAAAGGTATAATTAGTAAATCTTGGAGTGTGTTGGAAAAACTGGCGACAATTTCGAGTATTGCAGATTTGATAATTAAAGTAAAACCAGTTATCATGAAGTTAATAGGATTTTAGATAACTATTCAATAAAATTCTGGCTTTATCCCCAACTCGTGCATTTCGTGTATCAGCACTACTATATTGTGAGCTATAATCTTGCATAGAAGCTCGTTCTCCTGTGCCTTCGGGTTCTTGCTCTTCAGCTTGTCCCCGAACTTCATCTTTATCATGTGGAAGGTTGTCTCGACGTTGCTTCTCTTGTGGTAGTGAGCCATAAACTCCTCCTGATGCAGTTGGAAGTAATGAAACATCTTCTTCCAGAGTGGGCTTCCCCTGCTCGTTCCTGTTGCATTAGACCTGAATGGTATGAATGCCTGACCTCCTATCTCCCTGATAAGCTCGTAGTTATCCCTGCTTGAATATGCCCTATCCGCAGAGACTTCCTTCATGTTGAAGCCTTCCTTTGCTGTATTCTCAACAAGAGGAGCGAACTGCCTGCAATCAGAGCCTTTTTCGTTACTAATCTCTACTGCGGTTATTGTGTGGGTCTTAACTCCTATACATACATGGGCTTTGACCCATTTCTTCTCTCTGTTTAGGTTGTACTTATCCTCTGCATACTCCCCGAAATTGCTCGTCCTGAAGCCTGTGCTGTCTATTGCGAACTCTGTCTCAATTGATTTCAAGGGTTCTGCGGTTATGGTTACTAATTTATTGAGGATTGGAGTTATATCCTCCCTGTTCAAAGCCAGATTTATCATGTTGTAAGAGGGAGCTTTATCTATCTGCTTTTTCTGCTCGGCATTCACATAAAGGCTTCTCGCCCTCCTGCTTGACAGTTGGGAATATACCTTCTGGATTGCACAAAAGACCTGCTCCTTTAGGGGGATTCTCGGTCTTCCCATGCTCTGCTCTGGCTCTTCAACTTCTTCTACCAAATCCTTTAGGAGCTTGTCAAACAGTGTTATCTCTTGCGTCTGAGCCTTGTTATATGCACTCCACTCTTGTTTGTAGGTTATCCTAACCTCTTTCGTAATCTTTCCTTGCGGGGTCTCTTTCTCTACCGAAAGGAAATACCTCACAGCATAAGC
>JAPLWT010000034.1 GCA_026396455.1 Microcaldota archaeon
CACGGTTCACCATTCTCTCACCGCTTCTCGCATCCAATCAGCATTATTTGTGCCAGCAGAGCTTCCAGCTGTATCCTCTCATTCGCGCCCACCATAACCCCATCTCGATGTGTATATCCATAAATCCTCTAGAATTTATTACTTGAGACAACTTTAAAAATCCCACTCAAAACACCTGAGAAGTACGCAAAATCAGTGAAGTAATCAAACAGTGAGAATAAAACAACCTCAAAAAGGTTCTTATGAATCTGATAATAAGAGTTGACGGAGTAAATAAGCCTCAGCAACAATAGGAGAATCAGTACATCCCACCTTTGCAGTATGAGTAACGAAATAGTCAGCAGGACATTCAATACCTGAACTAGCCTGAACATCATCCTGCGGGTCAGATTGCTATCCCGAGTCCCCCTCTTTATGCTATCCCAGTACCTAAGATTCAGTGAAACTTGGCTTATGGCATAAACCGCCTCATGCCTTAGAATTCTTTTGTAAGAGTTCTGTTGATTGCTCAACAGAGATTCATAGGTCAGCGAGGAATCGTAAATAATCTTATAACCATCATCATTTAGCTTATAAACCAAATCTTGGTCCTCACCGCTTATCCTATAACGTGGGTTGAATAAGTAGCTGGTTAACACATCCTTTCTGTAGATATTGCATCTCTCCTCAATGATAGAGATGTCATAAACTCCGTCATACCTAATGGTTTGGCGAAAATATTTAAGAGAACAGAATTTTGAAATTAGATCAAGACCATCCATCTTAGGCATCAGATACTTTCCCGTAACAACTGCAACATGCTTATCCTTAAAATGCTTCATCGCCCTTTTTAGCCAGTTTTCGCCTTTTAGAGCAGTATCGTCCTCCACAATCATGACAAAATTGTTTTTTTTATCGCTGAGTCCTATCCCCTTGTTTATCGACTTAGCCAGACCCAGATTCTTGACATTCCTTACAACTTTATATTTGACATTCTGCCTGCTTAAAAATTTTCTAGCGACTTTGCCCGTGTTGTCTCTGCTGCAGTCGTCCATCACAATGATCTCAGTATCCATGTCATTTTTCTGTTTCACTATACTATCCAAAGTCCTCTCTACCATCCTCTCTGAGTTGTAAGCAGGAACTATCACCGTCAACATTCAACCAACTATCGCCAATTCATTGCTTTTAACAGGCTCCAACTCTCAGCCACTACTTTTTTCGCACCCAATCAGCATTATCTGGGCCAGCAGAGCTTCCAGCTGTATCCTCTCATTCGCGCCTTCCACCATCCTGAAGTTGTACTCGCCAATCCTGTCAACCATAATTTTCTTTCCAGAAGTAGCAGCTCCCTGAAGTGCATTTATAATCTTCCTCATGTCTCCCTCGGAGATGTATATCAATGCCTTGACAGCTTCATCATGCACCTCAATCTTCTCCGCCTTGGCAATTCTCTTCACCATCTCCTTCATGTCATGCTCGCTGAGAGGCTTGAACCTGAACACAGAGCACCTGCTTTGTATCGGCTCAATCAGTTTTGATGAATAGTTGCAACTGAGGATAAATCTCGTCGCACCAGCGAACATCTCCATAGTCCTTCTCAAAGCATGCTGTGCGTCGGGTGTAAGAGCATCAGCCTCATCAAGAAGTATTATCTTGAACGGCACATCCGTAAGTGGCAGGGTCCTGGCAAAGTCCTTTATACGACCTCGCACAACGTCTATCCCTCTCTCATCACTGGCATTGAGCTCGAGGAACGACTGCCTCGTGTTCTCCTTGAATAAATCATGGGCAAGCGCAAGCGCTGTGGTAGTTTTTCCAACCCCGGCAGGCCCTGCGAGAAGCATGTGTGGTATGTTCCTGGATTTGACATACGCCTTCATCCTCTCAGCTATCTCTGCCTGTCCAATCACGTCATCAAGAGTCTTAGGCCTGTACTTCTCCGTCCAGGGTAAGTCGAACTCCATAGAACCACATTCAGAAGAATATTATTTCTACATAAAATTAAATATCCTGCTATTTAAATTAATGAGAGTCAGTGATTTGATGGATCAGGATTTCATAGTTCAAGCCCTCGGGGCATCTTTACTTCTGCTTTTGCTAGTGTGGTTCCTGAACCCATTCTCGCCAGCGTACAATCTTAAGGAGAACCCAGTCAATTTCCTGCTCCTCTTCTCATGCTCAGTCATATCACTTGTTTTGCTTGAGTGCGGTGAAAAGGAGTTCAAGATAAAGATGAGCTATGAATCGCTCTCACTTTTCACTGGAGTGGTTATCCTTTCAACGTTGCTATCCTACAGCCTGGCCAATTTCGGCATGTCGGTACTAGTTCTGGGAGAAGGAGAAGATATACAAGAAAGTAAAGGAGATGAGGAAAGGAGGGGATAAGTTCTACTTCTGCGATGGGCCTCCCTACGCGACAGGCCAGATTCACCCAGGGACCGCATGGAACAAGTGCGTGAAGGATGCAGTATGCAGGTACAAAAGGGCCAGAGGGTTCAATGTGCGCGACCAGGCAGGCTTTGACACGCATGGCTTGCCCATAGAGGTAAAGATTGAGCAGGAGCTGAAGCTGAAGTCAAAGAAGGACATACAAAAAATAGGCGTTGCCAAGTTCATAAAGAAGTGCAAGGAGTTCGCAACGAAATACATAAGTGTGATGTCAGAGCAGTTCAAAAGTCTGGGCTGCTGGCTTGATTTTGATGACTGCTACCTGACCTACAAGAATCCATACATCGAATCAGTGTGGGGCACAATAGGGAAAGCGCATGAAAAAGGTCTGCTTGAGAGAGGCCCTTCTGCCCAAGGTGCGAGACTGCAATAGCAAACTATGAATTGGAGTATGACGAGAGGGTTGACCCCTCAATATATGTGAAATTCAAGGTGCAGGGAAAGGAGAATGAGTATTTGATCATATGGACGACAACCCCCTGGACGCTTGTTGGGAATGTAGCCGTGATGGTGCATCCAAGCTACCAATACGTCAGAGTGAAGGTCGAGGATGAGGTATGGATTGTTGCGAAGGACAAGCTGAATGCGGTTGTTGCACTCACCAACAAGCTGGGCTTGAGCCCCATAATCCTGGAAGAGTTCAGCGGGAGTAAGCTTGACGGGTTGAAATATGTCCACCCGCTCATAGACAAGGTGCCGAAGCAGAAGGAATTCAAGGATGCCCACAGGGTTGTGATGAGCGATAAGTTTGTCACATTGGAGGACGGAAGCGGTTTGGTCCACTGCGCTCCAGGGCATGGGCCCCAGGACTTTGAGGTTGGGAAGCAGTACAATCTGCCAATATTCTGCCCTGTTGGGGAGAACGGAAAATACACCGAGGATGCAGGCGAATATGCGGGCATGTACGTGAAGGAGGCGGACAATCTTATACTAGAGGAGCTTGATAAGAAGGGAGCGCTGATACACTCCGGCAAAATAAAGCACAGGTATCCCCACTGCTGGAGGTGCAAGTCGCCCCTCATATTCATAACGACCGACCAGTGGTTCATAAGGATAACCAAGATGAAGGAGAGGATGCTTGGCGAGCTCAATAAGGTGAAGTGGCAGCCCGAGTTTGCAAGAGTATGGTTCAAGGACTTCATCACATATGCGCCTGACTGGTGCATCTCGAGGCAGAGGTACTGGGGCATACCCCTTCCAATATGGGAGTGCGAGAAATGCGAGAAAATAAAAGTGATATGCTCAGCGGCAGAGCTGGAGAAGGAGAGCGGAAAGAAGCTTGAGGACTTGCACAAGCCAGAGATTGACGAGGTTTTCCTGAAATGCGAGTGCGGGGGGAAGATGGAGAGGGTTCCTGATGTGCTCGATGTGTGGTTTGACTCTGGCAATGCAATCTGGGCGCCTCTTTCAGAAGAAGAATTGAAGAAATGGTACCCCTGTGATTTTATAGTTGAGGGCAAGGACCAGATAAGGGGATGGTTCTACTCATTGCTTGGCTGCGGGATCATAACCCACGAGGAAGTGCCTTACAGGAATCTGCTCATGCACGGCTTCTTTGTTGACGAGAAGGGGGAGAAGATGAGAAAGTCCGTGGGGAATTTCGTGCCCCTGGAGGATATAACAGGCAAGTATGGCGCCGATACCTTCAGGCTGTGGAGCATGAGCAGCACGGTATGGGATGATCTGAAGTTCAACTGGGATGAGATAAAGGAGGCAAATAAATCAATCTCAATCCTCTGGAACATGTATCTGTTTATGGAAAGGTTCTCAAAGCTCAGCAAGTTCAACCCAAAGAAAGAGGTGAAGGATTACGAACCCGAGGATCTGTGGCTGCTCTCAAGGCTGAACGGTGTGATAAAGAGCACAACAGCGAACTTTGAGAATTATGAGGTGCATGAGGCGGTGAGGATTTACAGGAACTTCGTTGTTGAGGACATAAGCAGGTTCTACCTCAAGGTTGGGAAGAAAAGGATTGCGGAAGGCAGGAATCCCGAGGCTTTCCTGAAAACACTTTACGAATGCCTCTTGTCCACCACAAAGATGCTCTCAGCAATAACGCCTTTCATAGCTGAGGACGGGTACCAGTTACTCTTCCGCGAGCACGAGGGAAAAGAAAGTATAAGCATGCTCCCTTGGCCCGAGCACGATTCAACAAAACTGAACCAGCTAGCTGAGAGGCAGATGGAGATATGCAGGGAGATAGGGGGAGTGGTCGCACAGCTGCGCCAGAACGCCAACATAAAGTTGAGATGGCCGCTTGAGGAAGTTGTCGTTGTAACCGACTCAACCGAATATGTGAATGCAGTTGAGCACTTCTCCTACATAATCGAGTTGATTGGGAATGTCAAGAAGACTGGCATACAGGAGGATATGCCCAGCTTTGTCGAACTCAGGTCTAAGTTCAATGTTCTGGGGCCTGCTTTCAAGGATTATGCCGCAGCAGTTGCGGAAGCATTGAAGAACAGTGACGCCAAGCTTGTGAGAAAAGAGCTGGAAGAGAGAAAGGTGTTTGAGATTGTCATAAACGGAAGGCCTTACAAAGTAACTCCCGAAATGGTTGAGTTCGTAGAGATTCCTCCAAAGGGATATGCTGAAGCACCCTTCAGCGGTGGAAGGGTGTACCTGAAAACAGAGGTGACGCCAGCCCTCTACAACGAGGCAATAATAAGAGAGGTGGGCAGGAGGATACAGCTGACGAGGAAGGAGCTTGAGCTGATTGAGAGCGACATGATTGAAGTCAATGTAATATGTGATGCTGAGCTCATCTCAATTCTCAGGAGCGGCGAGCAGAGCTTAGCGAAAGAGGTGAAGGCGAAGAGCCTGGTGCTCTCCGAAAAACAGGAGCTGAAAGGAAAAGCAAAAGAATGGGAGATAGAGGACAAGGAAGTGAAAATAGTCATAAAGAAATAGCTACTCTGCCTTGAAAACTTTCCTCTTTTTCATATCAGTCCAGCAGTCCTTGCAAATCACGTAGCGCGTCAGCTTGTTCACGCGCTTCGCGCTCTTTTCGCAGGCCAGGCAGGCCATCCTGCCGCAGGAGTTGCACTTCTCTAGCATGTGTTCCTGCGAGCTGCAC
>JAPLWT010000017.1 GCA_026396455.1 Microcaldota archaeon
GGTGCCTCATCAAGCAGCTTCAGCACATCCTCAATCTTCACAAGCCCAATTGAGATGGCCAGGTTCAGCTCATCCAGCACAAGCAGGTTCGGCCTTCTGCCCAAAACTTCTTTGGCGAACTTTAAGCCATTCTCAGCAAGCTCGTAATCCTCCTTGGCGGGGTTCTTTAGGTCGACGAACTCCTCCCTCCCGAACTGGTGTATCTCGTAATTCGGATGCAACCTCTTCACAATCTTATACTCCCCGATATCCTTC
This sequence comes from Microcaldota archaeon, assembly GCA_026396455.1. GTDB lineage: Archaea > Micrarchaeota > Micrarchaeia > Burarchaeales > Fermentimicrarchaeaceae > Fermentimicrarchaeum. The sequence goes on from JAPLWT010000017.1 coordinate 256, forward strand.
CTGCCCTTCATGAACTGGATTATGTCAACCTTGTGCCCATGCCCCACGGACCTCAGAGCCAGCCCAAGAGCTGCGGTTGTTTTGCCTCCTCCCTCGCCGGTGTAAAGATATAGCAATTGTTCACCCCCGAAAACAGCTACAAAAAATTTGTTCAGTCTATTATATTAACATTTCCTACAGCTATTAATACCACCTCTCTCAAATTTCTTCCATGCAGCCGAAAATAAACAAGAAAATCTGCATAGGTTGCGGAACCTGCGTAGCCGTCTGCCCTGCGGGAGTTTTCGAGATTCGGAATGACAAATCGGAAGTTGTCAACCCTTCAGCATGCGTAGGTTGCAAGTCCTGCGTGCTCAACTGTCCTGAAGGTGCTATCTCTTTCAAGAAAAAATAACCTAACAGAAGAGAAAAGGATAAGAACAGCATCTCAGATATCTATTGGGTGGTTCTGATGGATAATAAGGTAATATACCTTGTGATTATAGCTCTCGCATTCGTTTTTCTTTTCGGGCTGCCCCTCTTCTACTTCGGGGCTCTTAACCCCTCTGCTACCAGTGAGAGGGCTGATGTCTCTAAATACGGAGGAGCCCGCTACCATGTATACAATCCCCTTGCCACGGAAGGTCTTGTGGCATTCTTCCTTGGGTTCATAATCTTCTCCTGGTCGCTTGTTAACCTGAGGGAAAGGATAAGGGCAACAGTCCCAACCATACTCGCGCTTCTCGGGGTAATTTTCCTCTTCATGAGCCTCTACAGCTTCGTCTCAGGCTTCCATGACCTGCTGACATTCACAAGTTACGAGACAATAACAAAGCCGACTTTCGGACAGCAGTATGGATGGTTCATCCAATTCGTTGTATATGGGATAATTGGAACTGCCCTCACTTATGCAGCTGAGCACACAAGAAAGAATGCAGGTGAGACCAGATCGATAATTCCATCCATAACCTCACCTGTTGGGGCGTTCATGCTCCTCTCAACTCTGCTACTCTTTGTGACAGGCTTCCACTCATTCCTCTACCTTACAGACTACACAGAATACCGGCAGAGCCTCGCTTGGGTGGTAGAGACCATCATATTCGGCCTTGCATCCTACTACCTCCTGCGCATGAGTGATAACATAAACAAGAGAGACGGCGCAAGAAAATCCATCTTCGCGTTCCCCTCCGCATCTCTGGGGGTTATTTTCATTCTTTTTGCCCTGGGGGTGTACCTCATAGGCACAGCTTATTACGTGTACGCTTATGGAACGAAGACCCTCAACTGGCTTCTGGAGGCATTCGTGTACGGAGCGCTTGCAGTCATACTCACACTTAAAGCTGACGATTTGTACAGAAAGGAAGGCGAGGAGAGCAACTCCTTCTCAACCTCCATGTATGTTGCAGGGGTAGTTCTTCTCCTGCCAGCAGTGATCATCTTCCTAACAGGCTTCAACGAGTTCCTCTACAGCTCCTCTCCAGATCTAAAATGGTTCATTGAGTTCATGCTTCTCCTCATCCCGGGCGTGCTTGCAATTGCGGCAGGCGAATACACGAGGAGGGGCCAGAAGCCACCAATGCTGCCAGTGGGGAAATCAAAAAGAAAAACGAAGGAGTAAGCTCTTCGCTGGAGGCTCTTCGTAAGCCTCCTTTCTAAATCTTTTTTAGAAATTCTTAAACTATATTAGAAACAGCATTTAAATTACGCCTGCCCTTCCTTCGCTTCCTCCTTCAACTTCTCGATTATAACCTTCCTTCCATCTATCCTCATTCTCACTTTCTCATTTATCTCGAAAGGGAATGCACTATCCTTGAAAATATCCATGGGAATGTAGATACAGGCTCCCCCTCTTCCGAATTTGTAGATCTGAGTTTCTTTCTCTTTCATACCAACCGCTTAATCCATTTAGTTACTTCTTATATAAAAATCTTATATACAAAGTTATAAACCTCCCCTCCGTCGTAATCGCTTTTTTCAGCCCCCTTTTGCCTCACAAGCGGGCTTTCTTCACCCCCGGGCATTAAATTCCATATTCATGAAACAAATCGGTTTGTGAAAATGCCTTTTCGGGCTTCTGAGATTTGGTCTGGAATTTGGCTTGAAAATTGGGGGGAAATTTCAATCCATGGATTTAGATGCCAAAATGAGGTGCTCGGTTCCTTAGCAGCTGGTTAAATGATGAATCTAAAACTTATTTAGAATTTCTAAGATAGTTTAAGAAAGCTAGAAAAAGCCTCAAGAGCCGGGCCAAACTATGGCATTCGTGGCAATCAATTCGACAGCTTGAAGGAGACTATGCCATTCACTTCTTCCATCAGGACTTTCCCCCTCTCTTCTAATGCGTTCAATTCAATCTTTGTAGTTCCCTTGAATGTCTCGTCATTCATTGATTTCAAATTTATTTTTACATTGAAGATTGCCCCGCGAAAACCTGCATCTGCAGCCAAGGCTGCCCCTCCAGCGTCACTTACCGAGTTTATATTCCCCCTGAAAGCGACAATTTTCGCCAATTCCAGAATCCTAACCCCGATCCTCGCAACTTCCAGCGGAGTTGCAGTTGCATCCTTCAATGCGTTCTGGATCATGACATTCCTCTGCGTGTTCTCTTCGGGAATTTTGTAGGCTGCCATGACCTTCTTGAAAGCATTTGTATCCTCGTCAATCAAATCTTCTGTTTTCTTTCTAAGAACTTCTGCTTCCTCCAGAACCCTTTTCAGCTCGGGCTCGCTCTCCTCGTACCCTTTCTTCCCAATTGTCAGGTGACATACCATGCAGACCAGTGAGGCTGCAGTTGAACAGAGCAGTGCGGAGGCACTGCCCCCTCCTGGCGCAGCAGAAGGGGAAGCCAGTTCATCAAGGAATTCGCACAACTTCATAGTTTTCAACAAGTTATCACTCCCACAACCTTGTCTCAAGAATCTGCCCTTTCTTGAAATTCTCGAGTTTCAAGTGGAAATCTGCAACATCAACCATGGCATCAAGCGGCACAAGCCCGATTATCTCGCTGCCGATTATTGGAACCCCGTATCTGTCAGCCTCGCGCTTGACCATCTCAAAGGCCTTGGAGATAGGGGTCTCCTTGTAGTTTGTCAGGTTCATGGAAACCTGCACTATGCCCCTCTTCTTTATCTCAAATCCCTTTGCCTTCACGCACTTCAACCCGCCGCTGCTGAACCTCACGGTCTTTGCAATCTTCTTCGCAATTTCTATATCGCCTGTCCCCAGATTAACATTGAAAGCGATGAGGGGCTCCCTTGCACCCACAACAGTCGCTCCCGCAGTTGGATGGAATTTTGATGGGCCGAAGTCGGGCTTCCTGCGCGGGTCGGTCTCAATATCCTCCCTCAAACCCTCGTATTCCCCTTTTCTTATATCCGCAAGGTTGATGCACTCCGACCTTGTGGCTGCCGCCTCATACAGGTAAACAGGTATCTTCAGCTCACTTGCAATCCTCTTCCCGACTTTCTTTGCCAGCTCGATGCATTCCTCCATTGTCACATTTGAAATCGGGACGAAAGGTATGACATCAGTCGCTCCGATTCTCGGGTGCTCTCCCTTGTGCTTGTTCAAATCAATCAGCTCAGAAGCTTTTTTCGTTGCGAGGAATACCGCCTCGGCAGCTGCTTCGGGCTCTCCTAGGAATGTGACTACGCTTCTGTTGTGGTCTGCATCACTCTCTACGTCGAGCAACTTTACCCCCTTCACACGCTTTATCTCCCCGACAATCCTGTCAATAACCTCCTGGTTCTTTCCCTCGCTGAAGTTGGGTATGCACTCGACTATCCTGTCCATCCCTTCACCTAATCAAATTTCTATTCAAGAGTTTAAAACCGTTCTCTATAAGGGCAGAAGCCATCAAAAGTTCTGAAATCATGAACAGGAAATTGTTCTATAATCCTCTTCTTCAATTCTTTAATGGAATGGGTTTTTACATTCCCCACAATAGTTTCGTTTGCGGGACAGGGGCTAACTCTTCCGTCGCCGTAAATGCACATAAACTCGACACAACGAGTTGTTAAAAAATTGTTAATAATTTCATGCCTGAAACCGTATTCTTCGTCAACTTTTCTTACAACGTCCCGTATTTTTCTTTTTTCGTCTTTTGTGAGCATAAGAATTATTTTCTCTGCAATAACGTAAAGTTTTTTCAACTTCGTGCATGTTCTTTTTGCACACAACCATATCAAAACCCATTCGGGTTGACCCGTCTTTTTCCGGCTTATTGAAACCTTCTTCTATTAAAATTTTTATTGCCTCATTTCGCAGATCAAAATATTTTCCAGTTTTATCACCTACGACCCAATTTTCAAATTCTTTATTCCACAAGCTATCACACTTTGGAATAACACAAGCGCCAGATTTTTTTATTCTTCTCACAAAGTCCCTGTTTCTAAGTTTTGCAGCAGCCTCGGTATAGATTATTGGTTGGATGCCCCTTTTTGCAGTATATTCGACTATCTCAAAAAAGTCCTTATCCAAAGTGGGTTCACCTTCACCAAGATAATCAATAGCAATTGTTTTCATTTCTGCTAGCTGGTCAATTACATTTTTGATTTCATCAAGAGTCAATGTTTTCTTTAACTTGTCCGTAAAACAATGAAAACAATCGTGAGGACAGGCAGGAGACATAGCTCTAAAATCCACAACAGGAAGAACATCTGGATTTCTATAATGTCTTTCGGTTATATTCCAACCTTTGATTACTGCTCCGATTCCAATAGGGACATGACCTAAGCCAATATATTCTTCTTTTGAAAACTTCATCTCCATGACATTATTACGTTTTGTTAATTATTAAATCTTTCTAAAACGCCGCCGTAGTCTGATCGAGTATAAACGACTATTACTAAGGGGTGAGTACGAAGAGCGAGAGGTTCAGGAAATTCACGATAAACTAGCTACTTTATCCTCTCACATCTCAGCTCGGCAGTCTTGTCATCCCTTGCGGTTATTGCCCCGTCCTTGCCAAAGCCGTATACAACAATCTTTATCGGGTAAAGCTCCGGGTAGCTCTTAGCACTTCCAAAAATCTTGCACTTCCCGGTCCTTATCTCTCTTGGGTTCACTATACCAACCCTCAATCTTCCCTTCTCCAAATCCTTGTCAGGAGCAAGTGAGACTGCATCTGGAAGCAGCACATCGCACTCGCACCAGAGGGGCTCATTCCCGGTGTTCTCAATCTCTATGCTGAGTTCCACTTCGTTCCTCATGAATGCGTTGAGCCTTATCGGATAGAACTTTGTGGAGATGCGAAAGGTTGGCATTTAACTCAAAACTCTTTGAACTCTTTGTTCGTGTAGACTTCAATACCGTGGTCTGTGAATTCGATCGGGCACATCCTATTGCTGTGTTTGGTACCCCTTAACTTTATTACCTCTAGGGCCCTCTGCCTTTCGTTCTTTCTCCTCATGTTATAGAGGTATATAATTCCGTCTGAGAACAGCTCCACTTCGAATTTTCCAAGCGGAACTTCATTTTCAATCCCCGCGCTTTCCGAAGTCATGAGAGAGGTGCAGCCAAGAGACCTGAGTCTCTCAAGCAATCTCAGCAGTCTCTCCCTCCTCTTCTGCTCATCTCCGTATCCCATGAGCAATGAACTTACCGGGTCTATGACAAGCCTCTTCACTCCCACCATTTCGACCGAGTCCCTTATCACAACTTCCTGTGAGAGGAAAACCTCAATCTCATAGGGTGGGTATTCTACGAAGAGTATCTTCCTCTCCTCCTCAAGCTTCTTCAAATCCCAGCCATACCTCAGCATGTTTGTGAATATCTGCTTCTTCTGCTCCCCTAGGGTTATGTACAGCCCGGGCTCGTTATAGATATTTGCTCCATTAACCAGGAATTGAACAGCAAGAGTTGTTTTTCCAGAGCCGCTTGCACCGCTTACGCTTATCACCTGACCTCTGTTAAATCCGCCTTCTATGAGTTCATCAAGGCCAGCTATACCAGTTTTAACTCTATCTTCCATGGGATCACCCCGGATGGTTACTAATTAGTCTCGGATATTTAAATTGCTTTGCACATTTATTAATATGCCGTCATAATGTGAGATTATGCAAATTCCAGAAGCTGCTCTGATTGAGAGGGAGTTCGTAATAAGAGACATGCAGCTCAGCAAGGATGTCCTGATGACCAAAAAGTCGCTGGTGAGGTGGCTCGCCCTGGCGATGGGGCTCATCTCGCCAAACGAGAGCAGGAAAACAATTCTGGAGTTGCTTGAGGCGCTCTTCTACTACCAGTTCTCCGAGAACAAGGATCCGGACGTGCATGAGATATCCAGCTATATGCGCGAGAACCATTCCGGCGAACCGGTAAGCGACAAGACAATACTCTACCACCTGCTCCAGCTGAAGAATGCGGGCCTGATAAGAAGGGAGAAAGGCAAGTACTCCTTCTCCGTATCGCCGTATTCCGAGAAGGGGGATGTGGAAAGCTCTATTGAATACAACTACAAAAGCAGGTCTGATATTGCATTCTCAAAAATACAGGAGGCGTTAAGGGCACTGAGGAAGATGTACAAAACAAAGTAGTTTATAGATTCTGTTTCAAATCTATTCGAGGTGTTGCAATGAAGAAATTGATCATACCACTTCTGTTGCTCATGCTACTTTTCGGTTGCTTGGGTAGCAAGCCGCATCTCTCAATTTCAATTTCAAGTGTATCGCCAGGACATCCTTACGAAGGCGACATGATAACATTCACTGTCAATGTGGTGAATTCAGGCAATGCAGATGCAAATGATTTCACTGTCGACCTGTTGGTTGACAATACTTCCGTAAAAACTACGGCGGTGTCTCTTTCACCAGGCTCAAACAAGACGGTTTCATTCTCATGGGTGCCCCTCAGCGCGGGAGATTATCACATTGTTGCAAAAGTTGATTCCGGGAATGTAGTTTCAGAGCCGTCAGCTGAAAAGGAGACTAGCATGGAGCTCGCTGTGCTCCCTTCCGAGGAAGTTGATGCATTCTCGATTGTCCCGAGCAAGAAGGCGGTTGATGTTGAGCTATTCGATGTAAATCGCGAAGGGATTCAGGCAGCTTATACCTATTCCTCGCCAACCGCCGAGCTCCCGGGCTACTTCCAGCTTCTGAAGTATGTGAGGAATTCAAAAGGGGTGAAAATAGGGACTGTGAATTATGCTGATCTTTCAACAGCGTCAGTGCTTCTCATAGACGGCCCCTCATCGGTTGAGCAGATGACGAGCCTTCTCGGTGCATTGACAAATGCGACGTTTGAAGTGCAGAACAAAACAATAAACGGGACTGAGATTTCTGTCCTATCGGCTGGCTCGTCAGCTCTTCCCGTATGCGTCTGGAGGGAGAAGGGCTGGCTGAAGCTGTTCGCATACCAGGAGCTGGCTTCTTATAGAACATGTGAGAATTTGACGGGAAATTATGACCCGTCCTACCTGAACGGCATGCTCAACGAAAGCAGGGAACTCGCAAGCCCGCTGCCTTTCAATGCAACGGTCCTTGGTTCAATGCAGCGCCTGTCCAATCTTACTATGTCAGAATACGGGGCTGCATTCGAGGATGAGGGGGGGTTCTACGGGTACTATGTTGCAAAGGAGCCCGTACTGCAGGACTATGTATGCAACGACAGGATAGTCAACAGGAGCAATATGCAGGTTTGCGAGACCATGCCCACATCGAGTTCCCTCTGGACAACGGTGCAGAGAAATGTTGGGAATTACTCGCTCGTCTGCTTCTCTGTACCAAAAGCGAATGAGAGCAGCATAGAAATTGAAACGAAGGCATTAGATATTTGCTACTCGCTCAACTTCTCCGGTGAGGAACGACTATGGAAAAGGCTGTTGGATGTGCTTGTTTCTAGATGTGAATTACCAGGCAATTTCTCATGCGTCTCCTATGACTTCAGCGATGGTGCGCTAAAGCTCAACCTCACGCAGAATAGGGGGGAGACAGTTGTGATTAACGGGTTCAAGTGCACTGAAGAGAGCGATGTGCCTACGAAAAACTTCCAGCTGAATCAATCGATCATCCTGAAATCTAACTCAACCGTGCATCTTGAGTATCCGTGCTACAACGCGACAGGAGCCCCGATGTTGGAGAAGTACGCTTACTTCGGCTCAAGGATGTACCTGAACTATTCAGTTGAGGGAAGCAACGAATCCATAGTGATACGCGGGAATATGTCGGTAAGGAAGATATAGTCATATGCAATTGCAAAACAGAATTAATGAGCTCGTGAGAAAGAGGTTTGGCGAGCTCAATGAAATACAGACGCTTTCAATACCAGTGATTCTTAGCGGAGCAAACTGCCTTGTGATAGCCCCAACAGGGTATGGAAAGACTGAATGCGCTCTGCTGCCCGTTTTAGATAACATAATCTCCAGGGGAGGAGAAGGGATAATTGCGCTCTACATAACCCCCCTGAGGGCATTGAACAGGGACATAATGGAGAGGATAAGGTGGTGGTGCGAGGAACTGGGGGTGAGCGTTGCAGTGCGTCATGGGGATACCTCCCAGAGCGAGCGCCTGAGGCAGTCCAAGCAGCCCCCGCAGCTTCTCATAACGACTCCTGAGACACTGCAGGCAATATTACCGGCAAAGAGGCTTGGGCAGGCGCTGAAGAATGTACGGTATGTAATAGTAGATGAGGTGCATGAGCTATTTGAAAGCAAGAGAGGGGCCCAGCTCTCAATAGCACTTGAGCGTTTGTTCGGTAAAAAGGGGGTCGAGTTCCAGAGGATTGGGCTAAGCGCAACTGTGGGAATGCCTGAAGAAGTCTCAAACTTTCTCACAGGCGGGAGGGACTGCAAGATAATACAGCCGAAGCTTGAGAGGGAAATAGAGCTGAAGGTGGAGTATCCCTTGCCGTCGCAGAAGGATGAGGAGCTTTCCGACAGATTGTTCCTTGAGCCGCACGCGCTTGCAAGGCTGCGCTTCCTGAACGGGCTGATTGAGAGCCACACCTCAACTCTCGCATTTGTAAACACAAGGCAGGTTGCCGAGACGCTCACTTCAAGGCTGCTTGCGTTCAGGAAAGCCCAGAAGTACGAAGGTTCGGTGGGAATCCACCACGGCTCGCTTTCAAAGGACGTGAGGAAGCATACGGAGAGAAGGTTCAAGGAGAGGGGAATAAAGGGGCTGCTTGCAACTTCCTCACTTGAATTGGGAATTGACATCGGCTCTGTTGACTTGGTTGTGCAGTACATGTCGCCAAGGCAGGTCTCGCGCCTCATACAGAGGGTTGGGAGGAGCGGGCATGCAGTTGGGAGGATGCCGAAAGGAGTTGTGATCACGAGCGATTTTGACGACATCTGCGAGTCGATCGCAATAATGCAGAGGGCCCATGCCGGAAAGCTTGAGAGCATGCCGATGCAGAGCAATGCGCTTGATGTTGTTGCGCACCAGCTCTGCGGCTTGGTTCTGGAGAACGGGGCTGTTGACTTGGAGACTGCGCACAGGATAATCGCAAGGGCATACCCGTTCAGGAAGCTTCCAGTATCCGAGCTGTCGGCTGTTGCGGAACAGCTCCGCTCGGAGGGAATCCTGAAATTCGATGGCAGCTCCCTGGGGAAGGGAGGGAGGATCCTCTCATATTACTTTGAGAACCTCAGCACAATTCCCAGCGAGAGCAAATATTTCGTGAAGAATGCCGTGACAAATTCAAACATTTCAACTTTGGATGAGGCGTTCGTTGCAAGCTACGTTGAGAGAGGCTCGGTATTCATAACAAGGGGAGTCCCCTGGAGAGTCCTTGACGTGAGGGACAAGGAGATAGTCGTGGAGCCATCTGAGGATATTTCAGCAGCAGTGCCGGACTGGGTCGGCGAGGAGATTCCAGTCCCCTTCGAAGTCGCGCAGGCAGTAGGCGAGCTGAGGAGGAAGATCCGCGAGAAGCTTGAGAAAGTGGAAAGCATATCTGGACTGGAGAGGGAGCTTCACGCTTCAAAAGAAGTCCTGGGGGAGCTTGAGAATGTAATTGCAAAGCAGTCGAAATACTTCCTGCCTGATGAGAGGGAGATTTTTGTTGAGATTTTCGAGGATATTGTGGTAGTTCATGTGTGCGGTGGCTCGCTTGCAAACAACGCATTGATGCGCTGCCTTTCCTCATTCCTCTCATCGCACTTCTCATCCAGTGTGAGGGGAAGCGCAGATCCCTACAGGATAGTTTTTCAGCTGCCGGGAAGCGGGAAGGGAATCGTGAAGGAAGCCCTGCTCAAGATGAGGGAAGAGGAAGTCCTGCCTCTGCTCGAGAGGAACATCTCAAGCTCGACGTTTTTCAGGTACAGGTTTATCCAGATTGCAAAGGCATTCGGCCTTATCGGGAAGAGCGAGAATGTCACTCCATCTAGGGTGAAGAGGCTTGTGGAATACTTCTCAAAATCTCCAGTATACAGGGAGACACTCAGGGAACTCATGGTGGACTACTTTGACGTGGAGAAGTGCAGGCTTCTCGTGAGGAGAATCCATTCTGGAGAGGTGAAAGTGAAGGAGCTTCTTGTTGCCGAGCCGACACCTTTCGGGAGGCTGGGCTTTGAGAAGATATCGCGCGCTGCGGAGTTTGTTGCGCCTATTGAGCTTTCCTCCGAGATACTCAAGGCATTCAAGAAGCAGCTCCTCAAGAAGAACGTAAGGTTCTTCTGCACATACTGCGGAAACGTTTTCTACTCCGGGCTTGGCGACTTGAAGAGGAGGATACCCTGCCAGAAGTGCGGGAGCAGCATGGTCGTGATAGTGGGGAAGAGGGAGTGGCTCGAGAAGATTTTCAGGAAGAGGCAGCAGGGAAAGGAGCTGAACGAGAAGGAGAAGAGGGGCTTCCTGGAAGTGATGCGCACTGCAAGCTTGATTGATGCATACGGGAAGAGGGCCGCAATTGCGCTCTCAACATACGGGGTGGGGACGGAGACTGCCGCGAGGGTGCTGCAGAACATGAGGAAGGACGAGATGCTGTTCTACGCGGATTTGCTGGAGGCGCAGAAGACGTTCATAAGAACAAAAAGGTATTGGCAGGTGTGAATATGCGTACAATATTTTTCTCAGTTCAGGATCCGGCGGGAGTGAACATAGCAAAGAAACTTACAGAGCTGTTTGAGTTCAAGGAGGAGAATGCAGGGGAGTTCAGAACTTGGAATAGATGGGAGACTCAGCTTGTGGAACTCCAGACGAATTTGGTGAATGCAGAATACCTGCGGGAGAAATTCAAAACGGAATTTTTCGTTTTCATAAGCAAGCACAGAAGCGAGACTGCAATGCCCTGCCTGACTGCCCACACGCCCGGTAACTGGGGCAAGGCAGAGCTTGGGGGTAAACCAGAGGAGCTTTGTTACTGCTGGCCCAGCAAGCTGAAAATTGTGCTGAATGAGATGAACTCTCTGAATGATCTGGGCTGGTCAGTATGCGCGGAGGTTGACCACCACGGGCCGCTGACCAACGCACCTTCAATCTTTGTCGAGATTGGGAGCTCCGAGAAGGAGTGGATGAATGAGAGGGCGGGGGAGATAGTGGCCCGTGCTGTAATGAAGATGCTTGAGACGAGCAAGACATTCAAAACAGCCTTCGGAATTGGCGGAGGGCATTATACCCCTTCATTCACGAAAGCGATACTGGAGGGAGAGTATGCAGTTGGGCACATGCTCCCGAAGTACAGGATTGACGAGGTCACTTTTGATCCCTTCAGGCAGGGGGTGGAGAGGTCTGCTGAGAGGATAGAGCTGGCTTTGATAGACTGGAAGGGAACGAACAAAAACCAGAAGGATAAGGTTATTGAATTCCTGAAGGTTATGGGACTTCCTTACGAGAGAATCTAATGTTTCTTCTTACTTTTATAATCTTTAACTGCAGCTTTCAATGCCTCTGTTGCAAGCACGGAGCAGTGCATCTTTATCGGGGGCAGCCCGCCAAGCTCACCGGCAATGTCCTCCTTGCTTACCTTTAGAGCTTCCTCGATTGTCTTGCCCTTTATTAGGTCGGTTATCATGCTGCTCGTGCCTATTGCAGCCGCGCACCCGAATGTCTCGAACTTCACGTCTTTTATCACATCATCCTTCACTTTTATGTAAAGGTACATCACGTCACCGCAATTATGCAAAGTTGCTGACTCTGAAATATATGAATTCGGTTTGTCCACTTCTAAATTATTAACAAAACCCTTATAGGAATGGACTTCTTTTTTAGTTATTGGCGCATATAAGAAGTTAGAGTCAAACCATGTTTTTTCCGAAGTATCTTTCACAAATTTCAATTTAAGCCCAAGTATATTACCCAACCCGGACATGGACTCTCTTTCTGATACATGCACCCTATAGCTTTTTTGGTGGTGCACACCATTCTTGACCATTTCCTTCTCTTCATAAAATGAAGGCGATATCCTCTGTCTGAGAAGCAGTATCTTGATCTGTTGCACCAATCGATGCGAAATAGTTGAATAACCAGCGCGTGGCCACTTTCCATTCATAACCCTAAAGTGTCCATCCCCGCGCCATAATCCAAGGATCAAACTCTTTTGTTTTTGCGCAGGTAGCAATATCATAAAATGCGGTATGTGCTTATTTTCTGCTTTGTCCCCGAATAAACTCCTGAAGAACCGAGCTAATGTAGCAGAATAGACAAAGACATATGCGCTGTGATGTTCGGGTCTGTAGACAATTTTTGCATCTAACCCGAATATCCTCTTAATAAGTTTTTTTGTATCTTCAATATAGCTCTTTTCATGAATTCCGAATGTGAATGCTAGATAAGTGTCGCATTTCTCGCATCTCGTACTCCCTTCTGCAATGAAGTAACCAGCAAGTCGAAGTAAATTTTTATCAACATTTATTTTTTTTGGTAGCTTCTTGCTTTTAAAATCATATTTTAATCTTTCCATCGGTAACGAGATTTCTTTTATATCCACAGTTTCTTTCAAAATAGGATACAAGAGAATATCACGCTCTTTCAACTCAGATGCATGGCACCAAGATGGAACTAAATGCTTTTTATTTCTCGTGTAATTGAAACGATGCCCAGATGGTTTTTTAATCGCTAAAATGTGATGATCTGGTGTTGCAGTCGTGATTCCCAGCTTATTTTTTAGAACTACAATCTCTCCGGAGTATCTTCTCCTAAATGTCCTTTTAACATCATGGTACCTACCATCATGGCTTAAGACTCTTCCTCCAACATCAATCTTATCTATAGGTCTAATATGATCGTTACAAAAAATCATTGTTTCTGGGAGAACACACACGGGATTTCCCACCTTCCCAACACCATCCGCATTCTTTATTTTCCCGAAGTTGTGTGGCTTCCTGAAAAGTTTCATGAGTTTCTCCGAGTAAATTTATACCACCCCATTGTGAATATGTTTATACCCCGTGTTTTAAATTGTAAGCCTGCCTCAGCCAAGAGAGTAGTTCCCTGTCAATTTCTTTCTCGCTCTTGATGTCAATACTGTACATGTAGCGATTGGCCGAATATTGAGAAAATTTGTCTATTCTAGAGCTCTCCAGTTTGTAATCCAAACCAAAATGCATCCTTATCCTATCCCTCAGAGCATACACAGCGGCAAAAGTATACGCAGGTGCAGTTACAAGATGTATGCAGCAGGGCAAGGATTCTACCCAGAATGAGCCAACATTCTTCTTAATCTTTTCTTTCAGCTTGTTGTAGAGCGGCTTCATCTCCTCCTTGCCTTTGAAATGTTTCTCCACTGGGTAAATAGTGCAGGAATGCATCTGGTTCTTCTTCTCAAACTTCCTGCCACATTTTTGGCATTTCCATAGTTTGGTCATTTTTAACACCTGTTATTTCTCCGTAGGCTTGAAAAATGACAGCTCCTTTCTTGTCTTGAAGGGAGATATTGCCCTCAGCTTCTCAATCTGCTCGGGCAATACTTCAAGCACATAATCTATTTCCTCCTTCGTGTTCTCCCTCCCCAGAGTGAGCCTCAGGGAGCCGTGAGCCTCCTCGTGCTTCAGTCCTATCCTGAGCAGAACGTGGCTTGGCTCCAGCGACTTGGAAGAGCAGGCAGAGCCTGTCGATGCAGCAATGCCCCTCTCATCCAAATAGAGTATGAGTGATTCACCTTCAATCAAGCCAAAGCAGAAGTGCGCGTTGTTGGGAAGCCTTTTCACCGGGTGCCCGTTCAGCCATGAATCCTCTATCTTCAGCGTTTCTTTTATGAGCCTGTCTCTCAGTGCAATCATCTTTTCCGAATCCTTCTTCATCCTCTTCAAGCCAAGCTCGGATGCGGCGCCAAACCCGACTATGCCGGGCACGTTCTCAGTTCCAGAGCGCATGCCCCTCTCATGCCCCCCGCCGTGCAGCAGTGTCTCTATTTTCGTGCCTTCCCTTATGTACAGCGCACCGATGCCTTTTGGCCCATAGAACTTGTGAGCGGAAATGGAGAAGAGATCGACATTGAGCTTGTCAACCTCCGCAGGAATCTTGCAGAAGCTTTGGATGCCGTCAGTATGGAAGCAGACCCCTCTTTCCTTGGCGATTCTGCCAATCTCCTCGATAGGTTCGATTGTGCCTATCTCATTATTTGCATGCATCACTGAAATCAGGATGGTGTCCTTCCTTATCGCATCCTCCACATCAGAAGGATTTACAAAGCCGTACCTGTCAACAGGCAGGTATGTGACTTTATAACCATTCTTCTCAAGGTACTGCGCAGTGTGCAGCACAGCAGGGTGCTCTATGGAGCTCGTTATGATGTGCTTGTTCTTCCCTTCTGCAAGCGCAATCCCTTTCAGAGCCCAGTTGTCCGCCTCGGTTCCGCCGGAGGTGAAGAATACCTCGGAGGGCTTGCATTTCAGGACAGCTGCAACCTTCTCCCTGCTCCTTTCAACCGCCTCGGATGCCTCCCTCCCGAAAGAATGCAGGCTGGAAGCATTGCCGAACTTCGAGCTGAAGTATGGCTTCATCTCCTCCAGAACTTCCCTGTCAAGCGGAGTCGTCGCGGAATGGTCCAGATATATCCTTCTCATGAGCGCACTCCTCACCAATGCTTTTAAAAGTATTCGAATATAAGAAATATTGTTGTAATTATATAACTCAGTTATATTTAAATAATGGAGGGATACAATGGCAGTAAATGTTGACAAGGAAGTATGCATAGGCTGCGGCGCATGCGTCTCCCTGTGCCCAGAGGTTTTCAGGATTGGAAGCGACGGAAAGTCGGAAGCGTTCAACCCGAAAGGTTGCAAGAAATGCGACTGCAAGGCAGCTGCTGACAACTGCCCGGTTCATGCTATAAGCTTATAGAGTCTGCTCACTTGGAGGTGGGTCTATGATGAAAGAGGTAGATGAATCCACAATTACGAGAGCTATTGTTGGAGAATTCATGAAGAAATTCCTGGAGTATGTTGAGTCTGATGTGATAGTGGTTGGCTCGGGCCCTGCGGGGATAACCGCTGCAAGGTACCTGGCACAAGCCGGTTTGAAAACCCTGATTCTGGAGAGGAACATAATGATGGGAGGAGGGATGTGGCAGGGTGGGATGCTGTTCCCGAAGATGGTCGTGGAAGCTCCAGCCCACAAGCTGGTTGAGGAAGTTGGGTTTAAGATGGACGAATATGAGAAGGGGGTTTATGTCTGCGATTCACCCCACCTCTCTCTTAAGTTGCTTGTTGCAGCTCTGGATGCCGGGGCAGCAGTCTTCAATTCATTGGAAGTGAAGGATGTAATCTACAGGAAGAATGGGATACATGGAGTTGTTGTGAACTGGCATGCAGCGAGCATGCTTCCCGAGTTCATACGCTGCGTTGATCCACTGGCTCTTAAATCTAAAGTCGTCATAGATGCAACGGGCCACCAGGCAGAAGTCGCTAGAATTGCGAGGGAGAAGCTCAACCTGCAGATTCCATTCCCCAAGGAGGGCTCGATGTGGGCCGTGGAAGCTGAGAAGGCTACGATTAGGAATACAAGAGAAGTCTACCCTGGTTTGATTGTCTGCGGTATGGCGTCCAATTCAATTGGTGGCTTGCCCAGGATGGGCCCTCTCTACGGAGCAATGCTCATAAGCGGAGTGAAGGCTGCCAAGCTCACTCTAGAGAAGTTCAATAAAAAAATAAAAGTCGATAAGGAGATAGAGCAGGCTATAAGCGAGGTCTAGCCGCAACCGCCACTGGGGGCAGTAGTAGTCCCACTCAATGTCGTATTGCATCCACTCATTGCTGGGTTGTAGGCGCAAACCACCTGCTTCATCTGCTCAGCTGATACCGAATTGAAGAGAGTGTTGTTGTTGAGAAGCAGGGTTGGCGAGGAGTATATTCCCAGAGTGTTTGAGAGTGCTATATTGCTCTTTAGGAGTGTGTTTCCCTCATTTCCTGTAGAGCATGCTCCTATCTTAGCTGCGTCTATGCCATTCTTGCTGCTGCAGTTCTGCCATATGTCTCCGGAATGCGTGTAATCTGCGGCTATGCACACTGTGTAATTCATTATCTTGCTTGGGTAATACTTCATTATGCAGACCTGCCTCAAGTCCTCGGCAACCTCATCCGCCCCGTGAAGGCTTGAGAAAGTTCCATTTCCGAGGTCAGTGGCAATGAAGTACAAACCACCAAACTTCAAATCAGGAACTGCATCAGTAAGCTCCTTCACAGCCTCTTCTGCCATCGTTCCGTACGGGCAATGGCTCATGACGAAGAGTTGCAGTGTTCCGCTCTGCTCGACCATGTTCAGAAGTTTCACTGGCTGCACCAGCAGCATATATGTCGAGCCTGACTTTTGCAGGTATCTGGACAAGCTGCTGTAGCTTGAGTCCTGCTCAATTGACGAGCTGAAAACGTACAATGGCAATCCGCTTGCGTTATACTGCTGCAGCAATGCTTTTCCTTCATCGCTGGAATAGTTTACCGTCGTTATTGTCAAGTTGGAAATCATGCCGCTGAGGGTAGTCTCGATACCGCTTGCATCGCAGAGGATGCAAGTGTCGTCATTCACAATTGTGAGCTTGACATTGACTGCCAGTGGAAGGTTCTTGCAAACATCGCTGCCGGTCACGATACCGCATATGGCCCTGGTCATTGTCACATTGTCCCTGCCCCCAGTATACGACTTGTTATTCAGGTATATTGTCGGAGAGGAATCAATCTGAAGAGCCTGGGTCCTCTTTATGTTCTCTCTGAGCAATCCGCTGCCCTCGGCCCCTGTGCTGCACTGCCTTATTGTGTTTGTGTCCATCTGGCTGCTAGAAGCGCAGCCCTCCCAGACACTTCCGACATTGGCGTAGTCATTGTTAACGCATGTCAGATAATCAAGGAATTTGGCGGGGTAATACTTCATTATGCAGACCTGCCTCAAGTCCTCGGCAACCTCATTTGCACCGTGAAGGCTTGAGAAGCTGCCGTTCCCGAGGTCGGTGGCAATGAAGTGCAGGCTTAGGTTAACATCCCCTTTGAATTCGTCAATCACTTTCTTCACACTGCTCTCAGCCTGGACTCCGTACGGGCACTGGCTCATGACGAAGAGCTCAATGCTCAACTTAGCCGTCGAAGTTGCATTCATGCCTGTCTGGTTGTTGCCTCCGCTGGGTGGTTGCTGCGGAGTCTCAGACTTTGCAGCTATATACGCCACCAGAAGGATGATAATCAAAGCCATGCCTACCTTCAAAGGGTCTTTGAAAAAATTACTGGAATGCTTTTTCTCAGTAACGTGTTTATGCTCATGTTCCATCATTCTCACCTCAATGCCTAAATTTTCCTATAAGTTCGCCGCTCATAGCATCGTAAAAGTAATTCTCACCGCTTCCGGATGCGAAAACGTACCTGCCATCATTCTTGCTAGCATTTGAGACAACTGCAACCCACACTCCATAGGGATGCCCGCTGTCACCGATTTTCACTGCATCGCCCAGCACGGTATCATCGTATCCGCTCAGATACGGATCTTTTGGTATGCTTGAGCTGAAAGCCCTTGGGGCGATGTAGTATACTCTTATGTCCATTACATTATTTATTGTTTTTGTTTTATATACGATTTCCGATTTTGTTTGGTAAGCGCTTCCAATGTATACTGAAGCAGCGAGAATAGCTAGGAGAAGCGGCAGAAATACCCATGTCCACCGCAATGCCCTTCTGCTCAACCTGGGCTCTCCTATGAATACATTTATTGCATAGTATGAAATGAAGAAGCCGGAAATCAGCCCGGTTGCGAATCTGATGGGGTTCGTGCTTTCCCAAAAATCAAGGAGCTGCATCATGCCATCAGCACCGATGGGGATTACGCTCAGAATTGCAAGCGCACCAGACTTCAGTATGCGCGGCAGTTTGGAGCTTCTGAATGAGAGCAGGCAGGCAAAGAACACCCCGAAAAAGAGTCCTGCATCCCGCGAGCATATCGGCATGTACTGACCGAAAAGCTCAAAGCTCCTCTCAGGGAGCTGGTGGCACATCAGGACATTGAAGAGATAGCTTACGGCGCCCAAGCCCAGTACAACTCGGTTGTCGGACTGGATGAACAAGGGGGAGAGAAGGGTAAGCAGGAGGTATAAGGAAACAAGCAGAAAAGAGAGGTAAAAGATGAGCTCAAGAATCCCATTGCCGTCCTTTTTGCGCTTCAGTTTATCACCTCAAAGTCGCAAGGAAGTTGGAAAGTTACCCCCCTTCGACGTATTTATAAACCACTCCATGCCTGATTTTAACGAACTCTCGGAGCGGATGTTATCCAGTTTTCCGAGAGTTGAGTCCCTGTAAACGGACTCGTTTGTTCCGATGACGTTGGTGATTTGCGTTCGGTGAACCATTGTCATCAACTTCAGGAATGCCACTAGTAATGGGTGGTAGTTTACCTGCACACATCGCATTTGCATTCCTCTGTGTTCTTCATATCAAAATGCAGCTTGCATAGCTTTCCTTCCTTCCTCAGCGTGCCGCATACGAAGCAGAATTCGTATATGGACCCGGTTGGTTGTATCTTTCCTTCTGCAATTTTCTTTGCGATTCTCTTTGCTGCGTTTTTAATTTCACTGCTCTCAGAAAACTTCTTCGCCCTCTCATCCAGTTTGCCTCCCATGTACTTGCTCACAGCAGCCTGCGTTACGTTCAGCTTACACGAAACTTCCACCTGAGTCCAGCCGTATTTCTCCATGAGCTCCTTTGCTATCCTGTACCTCATTGCAGGCAGGTAATAGCGCACTATCACTTCGCAAGGCATCATCATAGGTTCACCTTCCTGGAATTTTCAACTGCCCAATCCGCAAGAGCATCAACATCGATGTTCCGTTCAGCCTCAAAAACATCCTCCAAATCCGCCTTGGTTGAGGGACCTTCTGGAACGGCTTTGCAGTGCTCTCCCCCTCTTGAGGATATGTTGAAAGTGCCGATTTCCCGGGCAATTTTCTCTATTTCTTCCTTGTTGAGAGCCAGCAGAGGCCTTACCACGGGCAGGTTTGAGGCTTGTGATACCACGCCCAGATTCTTAAGAGTTTGGCTTGCCTTGCTTCCCAGCGTCTCGCCAGTTACAACTGCCTTTCCTCCCTCTTTTTCAGCAAGCCTGCATGCGACTCTCAGCATCATCCTCTTGCAGAGTATGCAGGTGAGCTTCCGGGGGCATTCTGAAACGAATTCCTGCATGCTTTTGTAGTGAGGAGCAATCACGTAATGAAACTCCCCCTTTCTGTTTTTCTTCAACGCTCCCATTATTTCACCAGCTTTCCTGACGCTCTCCTGCGAGAATGAGCCGTTGTCCATCACAAGCGGAGTGACTCTGAAATTGCACCTCATGGCGAGGTATGCCGCAACCGGCGAGTCAATCCCACCCGAAACAAGTGCAACGCATTTCATAGGCTTATTTTGAGCAAGCAGTTATAAATATAACTTAGTTATAACCGAAGCATGGCATTCCGCACCAGCGCTAGTTTTTAGAAGGGAATGCATAAACATAAGTGGGAGGGGTAAACATGAGCAAGGTGAAGGATTCTAAACTGTCCAAGGAAGGATTGGAGGAGCTTGAATGGGCCAGAGAGAACATGCCAATGCTCGCCAGGATAGGAGAGCGGTTTGAGAAGGAGAGGCCCTTCAAAGGAATGTCAATCGGGGTATGCCTGCACCTGGAGAAGAAGACAGGGATACTGCTTGAGACCCTGATGAGAGGCGGAGCCAAGGTATCCGCATCCAGCTGCAACCCGCTCACAACTGACGACAGGGTCGCTGCAGCTCTTGCTGAGGAGGGAGTTGATGTTTATGCATGGGCCGGGCAGAATGAGAAGGAGTACTACCAGAATATCAACAGGGTGCTTGATTCTGAGCCCGACTTGCTGATTGATGATGGATGCGACCAGATATTTATGGTGCACACAAAGAGGAAGGAACTGATGGGCAAAATCAGGGGCGCATGTGAGGAAACAACAACAGGAGTCACGCGCCTCAGAGCTATGGAGAAGGCGGGAAAACTGAAGTTCCCTGTTGTCGCGGTGAATGACGCATACTCGAAATTCCTCTTTGACAATAGGTTCGGGACTGCTCAGAGCACTCTCGATGCGATAATGCGCGCAACAAACAAGCTCCTAGCCGGCAAAACCGCAGTAGTCATAGGCTTTGGCTGGTGCGGAAGGGGCATAAGCGAGAGATTGAGGGGGGTTGGGGCAAATGTGATAGTTGTTGAAACCTCCGGAAGGCTTGGGAGGGAGGAAGGGCCTGCCGGACAGCACAAAGCCCTGGAGGCACTCTACAGCGGTTTCAGGGTGATGAACCTTGAAGACGCAGCGCCAGAGGGGGACCTCTTCATAACATCAACGGGAAACATTAATATCATAACAAAGAAACATTTTGAGAAAATGAAAGATGGCGCAATGCTCGCAAATGCGGGGCATTTCAACAACGAGATAGACATATGCGAGCTTGCAAAAATGTCCTCGAAGAGGCAGAGGGTTAAGGAGAATGTCGAACGCTTCGTGATGAAGGACGGGAGGAGGATCTACCTGCTTTCGGAAGGCAGGCTGGTCAACCTTGCAAGACCTTCAGGCCAGGGCCATCCGATAGAGATAATGGATGGAAGCTTCTCAGTCCAGGCGCTAAGCCTGGAGTTCATCTCAAAGAGCAGGCTTCCACCCAAACTTATCCCTGTACCGAGGGGGATAGATGACGAAGTTGCGGAGCTTGCGCTTTCAGTGAAGGGCATAAAACTCTCAAAGCCCACAAAGGAGCAGCAGGAATATGCCGCCTCATGGGAGGAAGGCACGTAGTATAAATAATAAATGAAGCAAAATATACTTCGCTGCCAGGATGACAGAGTGGCCATGTGGCCGGCTGCAGACCGGCATAGAGGGGTTCGATTCCCCTTCCTGGCTCTAGGGTGAGTTGATGTCCTTGAAATTGTATAACAGCCTAAGCGGAAAGCTTGAGGAGTTTGTCCCATTCAAGAAGGGCAGAGTAGGGATCTACGTCTGCGGTCCTACTGTTTACGATTGGACTCACGTAGGGCA
Organism: Microcaldota archaeon; assembly: GCA_026396455.1. Classification (GTDB taxonomy): domain Archaea; phylum Micrarchaeota; class Micrarchaeia; order Burarchaeales; family Fermentimicrarchaeaceae; genus Fermentimicrarchaeum. The sequence continues at coordinate 21,613 of JAPLWT010000017.1, forward strand.
TGCCAGAACATATGTGGATTTTGACATAATCATACGCTGGCTGAAGCACAGGGGTTTCTCGGTAACATATATCCAGAACATAACCGATGTCGGCCATATGAGGGAGGATACTGGGGAGGATAAGATTGGGAAGAAGTCTGCCGAGGAGAAAGTCCATCCCATGATGCTTGTTGAGAAATACATGCGAGAGTATTTCCAAGATATGGATAGGCTCGATGTGATGCGGCCGGATATTTCGCCAAGAGCCACCGGGCACATATGCGAGATAATGGAGGCAGTCAAGAAGCTCATCGAGAAGGGTTATGCATACGAGGTAAACGGCAATGTCTTCTTTGATGTTTCGAAGTTCAAGAGCTATGGGAAGCTCTCAAAAATAAACCTCGAGGAGATGGCTGCGGGAAGCAGGTTTGAGGTGCATCCTGACAAGAGAAACCCGGAGGATTTTGCTCTCTGGAAAAAGGCAAGAGAGGGAGATCCATTCAGATGGCAGAGCCCGTGGGGCGAAGGCTTCCCAGGCTGGCATATCGAGTGTTCCGTGATGTCCACCAAATACCTTGGAGACCAGGTTGACATTCATGGTGGAGCAAGAGACCTGAAGTTCCCCCACCACGAGAACGAGATAGCGCAGGCTGAAGCAATAACCGGCAAGAAGCCTTTCGTGAAATACTGGCTGCACACAGAGTTCCTCACAATAAAGGGAGAGAAGATGGCGAAATCCCTCGGCAACTATGTCACGGTCAAACAGGCGCTTGAGAAGTACGATGCTGAGACTTTGCGCTTCTTCTTTGCATCCACCCATTACAGAAGCCAGATAGACTACAGCGATAAGAACCTTGAGCAGGCCAAGAGAGGCTTGGAGAGCCTGAAAAACTCCGTTGCACTGCTAAGGAAGCTCAAGCCTACCAAGGAGAAGTCGAAGCATGAAGGAGAGCTTGAGAGAGACTTGAAAAAAGCAAAGGAGGAGTTCGAGAAGGCGATGGATGACGATTTCAATACGCCGGGTGCACTGGCAGCGTTGTTTGAGTTTTCAAAGAAGCTCAACGTGTTTGCTTCGCAGAACGATTCAATAAACGCTGAGTTGAAAGAGAAAATCCTAAAAACATTTGAAGAGCTGGGAGGAGTCCTCGGCCTGAAACTCAGTGAGGAGAAGAAAGCCGGCGGGGAGGCGCTTGAAAAGGTGATAGAGCTTCTCATAAAGGCAAGGGAAGAGCTAAGGAAGAAAGGGGATTGGAAGGCTTCGGACGAGATAAGAGCACGCTTGAAGGAGTCCGGCGTAGTCCTAAATGACGAGAAGGGTGGGACGAGCTGGAAGTTTGAGTGAGCTTCATGAGAGTTCCCATTCTCCTACTTGCCGTACTTCTGCTGGGCTGCGTGCAGGAGAATGTTCCGCAGCAGAATGTTTCTGGAGGCGAAAACATGGGAAAGGTGCTCCTTGTGATTCCACCGTCGGAATTCAGGGATGAGGAGTTGTTCAGCACTATGCAGGTCATCCACAGTGCAGGTTTCCAAACTGTAATAGCAAGTACGAGGATGCGGCAGGCAACTGGGATGCTCGGCGGTAAAGTAACCCCCGACATCCTGGTTTCAGAAGTGAATGTGAAAGATTATGGGGCAGTTGTTTTCATAGGGGGGCAGGGAGTGGAGACGAATAACCTGCCAGAAAATCCAGATGTTGTAAAGCTGGCGAAGGATGCAAACAATTCGGGGAAAATCATAGGTGCAATATGTATAGCACCTAGAATACTCGCAAGGGCCGGAGTGGTGAAGGGAAAGAGAGTAACAGCCTTTGGTGATAACGCCACTATATCCGATCTAAAGCGTGCAGGAGCAGTGTATACCGGAAATCCGCTTGAGAAGGACGGTATGCTGATAACAGCCGATGGACCGTCATCGGCTGTA
>JAPLWT010000030.1 GCA_026396455.1 Microcaldota archaeon
AAGTAAAGGGGGTGGTTGAACGGTAAAGGTTAAGGAGATAATGCATGGGATAACTTTAGTGAATCAAGAGGCAACAATATTGGAAATTGCAAAGCTTATGGAGAGAAAAGGGATAGGTTCTGTTTTGGTTGAGACTAGGAATGGAGTTAATGGAATTTTAACGGAGAGGGACATTTTAAAGAAAGTTGTTGCCAGTGGCTTGGATCCGTCAGTTGCAAAAGCGAAGCAGGCAATGACAAAAATGATCAAAACAATAGGCAATGAAGCCGATGTCTTTGAGGCTAATGAGCTATTCAATAAGTATGATATAAGGAGATTGCCTGTCACAGACTCAAAAGGGAAAATTATTGGCATAATAACGACACGAGATGTTACAAAAATCTTACCATATGCATTCCGCAAACTGATAAGGGATGATGATTACAGGGGGGCGGTAGTCTTCTCAAAAAAAGATGATTAGTGCAGGAAAGTTATTTTTAATCCTTGTATACAAAATTAGGTTATGGAGTGCAGCCACTGCCACAAGGTTTCAAACGAGCTGCCTTACAGATGCAAGTTCTGCGGGGGCACCTTCTGCTCAGACCACAGGTTGCCTGAGAACCACGATTGCGTAGGGCTGGAGAGCTACAAGGATAACAAGCATGAGGAGTTCAAGGGAGATGTGGTTAAGGCGGCGAAAGAATATGACGCAAAAGTCAAGGCATACGAGAGAAGAGGGTTGGATACAAGGACAGTCGCAATGTGGATAGTAATTGTTGTGATACTGGCGTTCCTAGCTTATTATGTACTGAAATTGATGAAGTTTTTGCCCTGAGCGGGCTTTGCACACAAATCCCCCCTAAATGATGCTTGCGTCGGGTTTCATGTGCAGGTTCGGGAATAAATGTGCAGACCCTATTTTATGTGCAAAGCCCCCTGAGCGGATAGGAATATAAATCAAAAACGTCAAAAGTAAAGCGGATAGGATGGTCAGACAAAAAAAGGAGAGAGTAAACAGGGACTTGAGCTATCAAGATATCGTTGACAGGCTTGCTGAAGGCGACGATGTAAGCTTTGAGAGGATAGGAGACACCATAATAATGCGGAGGGATGAGGCTCCGGTGAGGAAAGTTATGGAGGAGCCAAAAATATACGAGGAGCCCAAGGAAAGTGACGATACTGAGGAAAGGCTCAGCCTGGTCAAGAGGGAGATAGAGAAGAAGAAACCAAGAAGGGTTTCAAGAGAGGATTACGCGGATCTGGAGGAGGCTTTCGTGAGATTGGAGAGGAGGCTCGATTCATTGGACAAGGAGCTGAGGGGGCTGAGGGTGGAGCTCGGCTATCTGAGGGGGGTCATGCTCGATAGGCTTAGGGAGATGGCAAGCGAGGAGCCTGCCGCAGAGAGGATTGAACAACTCCAGGTGGAGGAGGTTGCTGTAGGGAGGGAGAACAAGCAGCTTCAGCTTGTGCAGGAGGACATTCCCGAGGTAACATTCGATGAAGAGAGGGGCGGAAGTAGGCTGGGTTTCATAACGAGCACGCTTTCCAACATATACAACTCATTCTTCCTCGGTGCAGACGAGAAGGAGAAGGATTCATACAAAGAGTTCCAGAAAAAGCTCTTCCTTCTTGTCAGGACGCAGCCGAGAAGCTTGGATGAGATTGCTTATAACACAGAGGAGAATAAGGCAAACTGCCTTATATGGCTGACAAGAATGGTTGACGAGGGGCTTCTGGAGGAGGCAGTCAAGGATACTGGAGGGAAGAAGGTGTATAGGATAGTCTGGGAAAAAGTCCTTTAAATCCACTTGCTACCATACTAAACTGACACAAGCCAGCCGTCCTTGTCAAGCTTGAACCTGTGTGCTTGGTTTCTTTTGCAGACAAACTCCCCGGAGTTCTCTTCCTTCAGCTCGGTTGCTATTGAACTTTCCATGTTGCACTTTGGGCAGATCTTCGCCATTATCTCACCCCCTTCTTTAGAAGTAGAAGCTATCAGCCCTAAGGCAGTTCGGCGTCAAGCCAGGCTAGCTTCATAGCCCAGTATTTAATGCAAACTTCATTTAAATATTTATAGCTAGAACAGCTATAAGAATGGTGAATCAGCCCCTTATCCTTTCCCCAAGAAACTTGGCTTTGTTTCCAAGCTCTTCCTCAATTCTAATCAACTGGTTGTATTTTGCATTCCTGTCGCTTCTTGCTGGCGCGCCAGTTTTTATCTGTCCCGCGTTGGTCCCCACGGCTAAGTCGGCTATAAAGCTGTCCTCCGTCTCGCCGCTTCTGTGACTCACTACGGCAGTCCAGCCATGCTCGTGGGCCATTTTCACGGCATTCAACGTCTCTGTCACGGAGCCGACCTGGTTAGGCTTTATCAGAACGGAATTGGCGCATCCAAGCTGGATGCCTTTCTTTATCCTCGCGGTGTTTGTAACGAATATATCGTCTCCCACAATTTGTATTTTGTCTCCGAGCTTTCTTGTCATCTCGACCCAAGACTCCCAGTCATCTTCCGCGTGGCCGTCTTCAATGCTCACTATGGGGTAGGTGCTGCACAAGTCAGCATAGAAATCGACAAGCTCCACTCCGCTATAAGATTTTTTTCCAATCGTATAGACGCCTTCATGGAAAAACTCGCTTGATGCGGGGTCAAGCGCAATCTTTATCTTTCCCTCGTAGCCTGCGTTTGCCACTGCCCTGAGCATCAGTTCCAATCTTTCACTGACGTCTTCAATCTGCGATGGGGCGAAACCCCCCTCGTCCCCTATCAGCGTTGCCCCGGCACCGTATTTTTTCTTAAGCAGGCTGGCGAGATGATGATAGCTTTCTGAGACCATCCGTATCCCTTCAAGGAAATTCTTTGCCCCGACAGGCATGAGCATATGCTCCTGCACGGAATTTTCTTGGCCTGCGTGCTTCCCACCGTTGATGACATTGCACATGGGTACTGGAATCGTGTTTGCTTTTACTCCAAACAATTCTCCGATATACTGGTATAACGGAATGCCTTTTGCCGCGGCTCCTGCCCTTGCAGCTGCCATTGAAACTGGAAGTATCGCATTTGCCCCGAGCTTGCTCTTGTTTGGAGTGCCGTCGAGCCCAAGCAGAACATTATCTATCTCCTTTTGCAGCGTGCAGTCCATGCCGACAACTTTCGGGGCGATTATGCGGTTGATATTGGAAACTGCCTTCAGGGTGCCTTTCCCGAGGTATCTCTTGCTGTCCCCATCCCTTAGCTCAAGAGCCTCGTGCTGGCCTGCACTTGCTCCGCTGGGAACCATGCTCCTGAAGAGCCCGTTTTCCGTCGCCAAATCCACCTCGACCGTCGGGTTTCCCCTTGAGTCCAAAACTTCCCTGGCTTTTATCTGCTTTATCTCAGGTTTCACCTGCTCACCCCTGAAGCTTCATTATAGCTTCTGCAATGTCGCCTTTGCATTCGTCAAGGGCTTGCTCAACCCTCTCCCTTGACGCTCCTGTCTTCTCCATCACGAGCTTTACGTCATCCTCTTTCATTGCATTCTTTTCCTCAACCTTCCCGACGATTTGGAAGCTCCTCTGCCCCTGCATTGTTATCTCCACAACCTGCGGCTCTGTTATTATCAACTGACCGTCTTCCTTTTCTATTATCACTCTTTCTGCCTTTATCTCCTTGTTCTTTATGCCCATCTGCTCCATCATTCGCTGCATCTGCTTTGGGTTCATTCCCTGAAACATATCACCACTCCTAGAGAATATTTTAGTTGCGCATTTTATAAACTCTACCCCTGCGTGAAGAATTCAAATGAATGAGCGCTTAGGAAGAGAGGCTTTCAGACAACTCGGTCTTCTTTACCTCAATTCTCTTTAGCGGGCACAGCTTCTTTATTCTGTTGAATAGAGTTGCTGAGAACTTTCCAAATATTATTTCCTGGATAGTTTGCTGGAAATCCATGTCTTTCACTCTTGCCAAAACCTCGTCCTTTACCGCATTTCTCAGCGCTGTTTTCAGAGGAGAACTGACTCTCTTGGCGGTGAAAAGGGATACCTGTATCCTGATCTTGGCCCCATCTTTTGTGGTGACATCAACGACCTCGTTTATCACATTCCTTCTCCTTCTCACAAGCGTTCTCAGGTAGCCTGCTGAAATCTCGTGGCCTACGAGCTTTGTGTAGGCTGTTTTTCCCTTCACTTCAATTATCCTGAACTGCAGGTTGACGTAGGACTGGCTCATATCGCCTGTCAACTCGGTGAGGCTCACCTTGACGATCCTGTTGATTAGGTTGGCATCCTCAGTGGCAGGTATCTGGCCCAACTCCCTGCTATCGAACATCTGCGGAGCGAGCACAGTATACCATATCTTGCTCTTCCAAGTATCAACAACCTTCTCTTTAGCCATCACATTACCTCACAAGCAGAGCCGCCTGCTCTGGATCGTACTTCCAGTTCTTTGGAATCATCTCTGCTTCTCTGTAGTATTTCACAAGCCTCTTTATCTTTGATTCAACATGAATGAGCTTTGTCTTATTGTGAACATCACCCTTGTGAGTCTTGAGATGTTCCCTCATGTTCACTGCTTTCTTTATTAGATTCATCAAGTCATCAGGGTAAGCCGGGGTGAGGTTCTGCGATTGCAGGATTTTCTTTATAGATTTGCCGGTCACGGATTCAACAGTCGGAACACCGTACTGGTCCCTCAGCCTCTGCCCAATAAGCGCAGCCGAGATGCCCTCCTTGTGCATCTTGATGACCAGCGCTTCCACTTCCTGGGAGCTAAGCTCGATCCACTCCGGAGCTATTTTCACTGCTGGCCTTTTTGAGCCGGATTTGCCCTTCTTTCTTGAATGCATCCTTGCCATAAACATCATCTCCTCAGCCACTTCGCCAATTTCTCAAGCGCACGCCTCCTGTGCGAGCACATCATTTTCGTTTTATTGTCCTCGGCAAACGTTTTCCTTGAACCTTCAGGGATGAATATTGGGTCGTAGCCGAAGCCTTTCTCTTTTGAAGCTTTATTCGAAATATAACCCTTCACTTCTCCTTTCAGAACCGCCTCCCCCTTCCCATCCCACACGGCAATTGACGAGACGAAGCAAGCATCTCTCACTTCCTTCCCTCTCATCAGCTCCAGGATGCCCTCATTTCCAATCTTCTTGAAAACCCAGGAGGAGAACGTCCCTGGAAATCCATTCAGGGCTTTGATGAACAGACCGGAATCCTCAATGAAGAAAGGTTCGTTCACCTCGCTGCGCAGTTGCCTGAGACAGTCCAAGGCAACATCCTCGCAGTTCTCAGCCCTTGTTTCTTCGCATTCAACATCTTTGCGCCCTATAATTACGTTATATTCTTTTAAAATCCTTTCGGCTTCCCTGAATTTGTGTTTGCTTCCGGTTATGAAAAACAATTTCATGAAATCCCTGTTGCAATATTAAACTCCTGAACGACTTATTTATATTGTTGGTAAGGTATAAAAATAAACATGGCAGTAACCACGAAAGGCTGGGAGGACAAGGGGGCAGTGGAGAAATTTACAACTAGAAGTCAGGAGCCGGATTTCTGGTCAGGGGTAGAGCCTTTTATACAGAAGGTGCTTATTCCATTATATAACACCGGAAAAAACGAAAGAAGAGAATTTAATAGAGCATTAGATGCTGGTGCGGGCTGGGGCAGGCATTCCTTCTATCTTCTGCGGAAGATTTCCAAGGAAGTTGTCGCCCTTGAGCCTTCTGAGGAATTCGTGAAGAGAATGAGGGAAATTGATAAGAAGGAGTACGGAGGAGGGTCGATTGAGATTATCAAGGGCGGGTTACCCAAAACATCTTTTAAGAATGGCGAGTTCAATTTGATTGTTTGCTGGGATGTTCTTGCCCATGGAACGATGGATAAGATTAAGGATTCCGCAGAAGAGCTGAAGCGCCTGCTCGCTCCCGGAGGAGTTTTAGTTTTGGGAACATTGTCAACAAACCACAAGAATTTTAAAATTGCAAGAAAGAAAGGGAAGGAGATTGAGAAAGGAACATTCGTTGGCGGATTTGAAGGAGAATGGGGAGGTACCCATCACTATTTCACAAGAGAGGAGCTGGAGGAACTTTTTAAAGGGCTTCGGATAGTGAGGCTTGAGGAAGAAATAAGAGAGACTGGCTACAACAAGGGTGGGATACATTGGGCCATGTATGCCGAGAAGCCACTAAAACCAAAAGCACTATCTTGAATAGCTCATTTCGTGAGTTCAACTTTGAATTCCCCTTTTGAGATTTCTATTTTCTTAATCCTTCCTGCTGCTTCTATCTCCTCCTTAACAGAGTCTAGCTGTTCCGGCTTCTCCACACTTATTTTTGCTGATGAAAGTTCTGTATTAAGCGAGAGTTTCTGGCTCATCTTGAATTTCCTTATCTCACTCAGAACTTTGTTGAGGAGCATGACATTCTGCTCGCTCTCCTCATCAATCATCTTTTTGTCCCCCTTGGGCCAGCTTTCTGCATGTATGCTTTCCTCCTTCGGGAAGAGCTGCTGGTAAAGCTCATCAGTCGTATAGGCGGCAAAGGGGGCTGTGAGCTTTAGGGAGGTCAACAGCACTGTTTTCAATGTGGACTGGGTAGCCCTCCTGCTTTCCATTCCGTATTTGTCAGGCTGGTAGAGCCTGTGCTTCACTTCCTCCAGGTAATAATCGCAGAACTCGTGCCAGAAGAACTCCGTGAGGGTGGTTATTGCGGTATAGAAATCGTAATTCTCCAGTGCATTTGTGCATGTCTCCACAACCTTGTTCAGCCTGCTCAGAATCCATCTGTCGGTCACTCTGAGCTTCTGCTTGCCCCCATTAGATTCCTTGAGGGAGGATTCAATGAACTTCGAGGCGTTCCACAGCTTATTCAAGAAGGAGTGCGCGTAGTTCACATCCTTCCAGTAGAAGACATTGTCCTTGCCAGTGCTCCCGGAAAGGGCAGCCCACATCCTGAGGGAATCGACTGAGGATTTCTTTATCACATCCTTTGCTTCCACATAATTGCCCAGGCTCTTGCTCATCTTCTTTCCATCAGAGCCGCACACCATCCCGTTGATGAGCACATCCCTGAAGCAGGGTTTGCCGGTAAGCATGAGGCAGCGGTATATCGTATAGAAAGCCCAGGTGCGGATTATGTCAGTGCCCTGCGGCCTCACTGATGACGGGTACAGCACGGTGAATTTCTTCTCGTCATCGGGCCAGCCCGCTATTACGAGCGGTGTTATGCTGGAATCCACCCACCCGTCGCATATGCTTGTCTCCCCAATGAGCTTTCCCTCGCATTTTGGGCAGTTCTCTATAGGAGGCTTGTCCTTTGTGGGGTCAACAGGAAGATTGGAGTATCCCGGCGCTATGACGCAGTCGCATTTCTCGCAGTACCAGAATGGGATTGGAATGCCGAAAACCCTCTGCCTTGAGAAGCACCAGTCCCACTCCAAACCGCTGCACCAGTCAATCAGAAGTTGAATTGAATGGGAGGGCACCCAGCGCATCTCATTCGCAGCCTTCATTATTTCCTCCTCATGCCCCTTGAGCTTCATGAACCACTGGGCGGAGTTCAGGAATTCCGCCGGTCTCTTGCACCTGTCGTGTATCTTCACCATCTGCTTTAGCTTCTCCTTCTTCGTTATGAGCTTGAGCAGGTTGAGCTCCTCAAGTATTTTCTCCCTTGCCGCCTCTGCTTTCAAGCCTGTGAATTTGCCTGCGTTGAGCAGTTTTCCTCTCTCATCCATTGCCTCAATGACAGGGAGGTTGTGTCTGTATGACCATGTCACATCCTGTTTGTCACCGAATGTGCACACCATCACTATGCCGGTCCCGAAACTGGGGTCCACCTCGGAGTCGGGGATGATTTTAACCTCCCTGTTGAACAGCGGAACAACAGCGGTTTTTCCATGCAGCTGTTTGTAGCGCCCATCCTCTGGGTTGACCAGCACTGCAACGCACGCATGCAGCAACTCCGGTCTGGTGGTTGCAATGACGAGAGGCTTTCCCTCGCATGAGAAGGATATGTAGTTGAGGGTAGTCTCCCTTTCTATTTCGTCTGTTTCGGCTTTGGCTATTGCGCTTCCGCAGCAGGTGCACCACAGCACCGGATGCTTGGAACGATAGACAAGACCTTTTTCAAACATCTTCAGTATGGAGTACTGCACCTTCCGGTGGTACTCCTTGTCAATGGTATAGTACTCCTGCCTCCAGTCTATGGAGAAGCCCATCTCTTTCATCTGCGGCTTCATTGTGCTTATGACATCCCTCGTCCACTCCAGACATTTTTCTTTGAACTGCTCCCTCGGAAGCCTCCCGTATTTCTTCTCCACTTTTACCTCTGTTGGGAAACCGTGGCAGTCCCAGCCCTGGGGGAAGAGGACGTTGTAGCCGCACATCCTCTTGTACCTTGCCACAAAATCCATGTAGCACCAGTTCAGAGTATTCCCGATATGAAACTCACCTGTTGGAAAAGGCGGGGGCGTGTCTATGATGAAAACCTTTCTCTTGCTCTTCTCATCGAACTCATGAAGCTTAAGCTCGTCCCACCTCTTTCGCATCTTCTCCTCGAACTTATGCGGAGTATATTCATCTAGCATATCATCCCTCGAAATCAGTAAGCCTCTTTCCCTCTTCTATCCTGACAACCATTCCATCTTTTGCCGCAATTGTCTCAACACCGCTTTCCTTCTGTATGAACCTTGCCTCTGCCTCAGGGCCTGCCCTCAGCATCCCCATTCCGAAATGCTGTATTATCGCTTTCTTTGGCTTTGCTTCTTTTAAAATTCTTATGCTCAGCTCGGAGTCCAGATGCCCGGGGTAGTGGCAGCCCGCAGGCTTGAGATTGTTCAGTATGAGGCAGTCGCAACCTGAGAAAATTTTCCCAAGCTCAGGTAGATAATCTGTGTCTCCGGTGTAGCCCAAAGTTTTTCCATCTGAAGTTATTTTGAAGCCAACTCCGCTTTCATCATCGTGCTTTGTGGGAGTAGCCTCGATTGAAACTCCTTTTACCGAGAGCTTGTCTCCGGGCTTTACGACAATCTTCTTCTCCGGGAGGTTCTGGTGGTAGGCGGAGACAACCCTGTCGAACCTCTCGTTTCCTTCAAGAGCAGAGCTGCTTCCTATAACTACTCCTCTCCTCCTCTTACCCCCGTTCGTCATGGCCTCTATAATCAGGTTGCAGTCGTTTGAGTGGTCTATATGCGCATGCGTTACGGCAATAGCATCCAGCTTCTGCAAGTCCTGCTTCAGCTCAAGGCTGCGTATGAGCGCACCCGGGCCCGGGTCGAAGTAGATGTTGGCTTTGCCCTTAACTATGAAACCTCCGGTCGCCCTCAGCTGCTTTACTACAACGAACCTAGCACCGCCAGTTCCGCAGAATATTATTTCCAAATAACCGCCTTACCTGCCCCAAAAGAATTCACTTAGTTTGTTGGGGAAAAGGCTTAATAAGATTATTCAACCAATGGTATTTGAGGGTTATGCCGGATATACGCAGTATTGACGATATAAACAAGAGGATAAGGAGTGGAGAGGTAGTTGTAGCCACTGCGCTTGAGATGAAGGAGATAGTTGCCGAGAAAGGGGCTGAAAGGGCAGCCAAGGAGGTCGACGTTGTCACCACGGGAACATTCGGAATGACAACCAGCTCGGGAGCATTTCTTAACTTCGGCCATTCTGACCCGCAGATAAAGATGGGGGGAGGAGAAGTTCTGCTCAACGACGTCCCGGCATACGCAGGGCTGAGTTCTGTGGATACGTACATAGGGGCGACGCAGTTATCAAAGGTACATAAGCTGGAGTATGGCGGGGCGCACGTGATAGAGGACCTTGTAAGCGGAAAATCGATAAATCTGAAAGCATACGGTTCTGCCACCCAGTGCCATCCAATAAAAGAGATAGGGGGGGAGTTCACAATAGGCGACTTGAACCAGGCAATAATGGTAAACCCGAGGTCTTTCTACCAGAGGTATAACGCCGCAACGAACTCTTCTGATGCGCCAATATGCACCTATCTCGGGACACTGCTCCCAAATTTTGGAAATGTTTCGTACTTCTCTGCGGGCTCCATAAGCCCGCTGTACAACGACCCCACTTTTGAAACAATTGGGATTGGGACGAGGATATTTCTTGCAGGCGGCATAGGCTATGTGATCGGGGAGGGAACACTGCACAATCCAAAAGCTATGTGCGGCTCGCTGATGGTGAAGGGAGACCTAAAGAAAATGAAGCAGAGGTACCTGAGAGGGGCCACAATAGCCAACTACGGAACTACTCTTTTCATAGGTGCTGGGGTTCCGATACCCGTACTGAATTCCACGATAGCAAAGAACTGCGGAGTAAGAGATGACGATATAAAAGTGAATATTTATGATTACCACATCCCGACAAGAGTGAAGCCTCTCGTTAAGAAGACAACCTACAAGGAGCTCAGATCCGGCAAGGTGGTCATAGGTGACAGAACTGTGAAGGCTTCGGGGCTCTCAAGCATGAAGATGGCAGTCGAGGTAATAGAGAAGCTTAAAGGTATGATAGAGGAGGGCGAGTTCTTCCTAACGAAGCCTGTTGAGAGGATAACAATGGAGTCTATGATGAGACCGATGAAGCTCGTCTATGTAAAGGCATCTGACGTCATGTCTGCCCCGGTTACATGCAGCGCGGATGACAGCCTGAAGGATGTTGAGAGGCTCATGCTGGAGAAGAAAACAGGTTATTTTGTTGTGATTGACAAGCAGAGGCATGTGCAGGGAGTCTTAACTTCGTGGGATATCGCAAAGTCGATAGTGACAAACGGGACAAAGGTGAAGGATGTGATGACCTCGCAGAACATAAAAACAAGCAGGAAGGATGAGCCGGTTGAGGTGAGCATGAGAAAGCTGGAACAATACAGATTGAGGGGGCTGCCGGTTGTGGACGATGAGGGGAAGGTGCTTGGAGTTGTGAGGATGCAGGACCTGAAACACAAGGTGAAATGATGAGCAAAAGAGTGCTGGTATTCTTTCCTAGCAAGGAATACACGGAGTCCCTGGTACCCGAGATTGTTCTGAAGAGTGGGACTATTTTCAATACTATTAAAACTGAAGTCACACCGACACAAGTCAAGATTATGGGCGAAATAAAGGCGAACGAGGAGAAAGCACAGGAGTTCATCAGGATATTGAAGAGAAGGGGCGCAGTTGTGAAGGAGCTGGGGCTGATAATGAGGTTCGACCCGGACAAGTGCGTTGCCTGCGGAATGTGCGTCTCACTCTGCCCCACGGATGCGATAACCTTCAATAAGGATTTCTCTGTCCGGTATGATTTTGATGAGTGCGTACTTTGCATGAACTGCGTTAAAAACTGCCCAGTGAAGGCTGTCAGCTATCTGGGTGACTAGTTGATTGGGAGAAAGCTTGCGTTCAAGGAATCAAAGCTATTTCTGAAAATCGAAGGGGAGAAGTTTTTTGATATTGCGCATTCATGCCTCCTGAAAAACAGGTCAGAACTGGAGGAGTATATCACGCTGCATCCATTCTTCCAGAGCACTCTGGAACCTTTTGATGTTGAGGGTGATTCGCCGAGAGTCGTGAGGCTGATGGCGCACGCGGCCAAGAGGACAGGGGTAGGTCCGATGGCGGCTGTTGCAGGCGCTCTTGCTGAGTTGATGCTAGAAGAGGTCGTGAAGAAAGGGTGCAGGTTTGCAATCATTGAAAATGGAGGAGATATTGCAATGAAGGTCGACAGAGCCGCGAAAGTAGCAGTATACGCGGGCTCCTCGCCTTTCTCGGGCAATATAGGCTTTGAGGTAATGCCCAAGGACACCCCTCTGGGTTTGTGCACCAGCTCCGGGACCGTGGGGCATTCGATATCATTTGGAAAAGCGGACGCGGCAGTTGCATTTGCAGACGGGGCGGCTCTTGCGGATGCTGCTGCAACTGCAATAGGGAATGCTGTAAAAAGTGAGAGAAAACTGGGGGAAGCTATTGAAGTCGCAAAGAGCCTGCCGGTAAGGGGGGCAGTTGTGATCAAGGGAAAGAGCATTGCAGCTTGGGGGAGAATCCCGAAAATAGTGAAAAGCAAGGGGCTGCCGAGATACTTTTATAAGGAGTTTTTTGAATAATATACCCTACACGCATGGCCGCGGTAGTCTAATGGCATGACGGCGGGCTGTGGACCCGCAGGAGGGGGTCCGATTCTCCCCCGCGGCCCTGATATTTAAAATCAAGAATAAGCAAGCTAGTATGTAAAAATTAACGTAAAATCTTATAAAAAGAGTTAGTGTAATATATGTGGTGTTTTTTTGGAGAGAGAAAGGTTCAGCAAGGAGGATCTTGATTATATAAAGAAGTGGTCAGCTATTTTTGCGCAGAAATGGACGGTCGGTATTGTGGCAGCTCTCCCACAAAACGGAAACGAGGGCATAGGGTTCAATGAGCTTATGAAGCAACTGGATGGAATAAGCGCCGCAGTCCTCTCTAACAGGCTTAAGGCATTGCAGAAGCTGGGCTATGTTGAACGCAAGGTTCGTATCGGTCCACCAACAAGAACTAGGTACACGCTTGTAGGGAACGGGAAGATTCTAATAGAAATCGCTAATTCTATCTTGGATAGGAGAGATAGTAAGCAATGACTGATGAAGCTGTATTGGATTACTTAAGTCTTATTGCATCAAGGTTCATCGGTGCGCGCGTCTCTACCCTCATCATCTTGTTTATCGACTTTGCGAGGTCATCGCACTTGCTCTCATCACCGTGAAGCGTGAATATCCTCTCAGGGCTCGGCCTGAGGTTCCTGACGAAGTTTATGAGCTGGTGCCTGTCGCTGTGCCCTGAGAAACCATCCACCGTGTCAACGCTCATGTTCACCTTTACGGTCTCAAGAGTCCCGCTCTCCCCCATGAGTGGTATCTCCTTCATACCGTTTTGTATTTTCCTTCCAAGCGAGAGAGCGCTCTGGTATCCTACAAATATGAGCAGGTTTTTCGGGTCATCTGCCATCATCTTGAAGTAGTCCACCACAGGCCCTCCGCTCATCATTCCCGAGGGTGCAAGAATCACGCAGGGATCGCCCTCAACTACCTCCTTCCTGTTGTTTTTGACAGACTCGAATATCTTTGATTCGAACGGGCTCTTGTTTGAGAGCACCCTCCTCTGCACGTTCTGCCTCAGATATTCAGGATAGGCGGTGTGTATTGCTGATGCTTCCAGTATCATCCCATCTATGTATATGGGGCATTCGAAAGACGAGCCCATAGCCTGCGCATACTCTTCCATGACAAGCATTATCTCCTGTGACCTGCCCACTGAGAAGACGGGTATCAGCACCTTTCCCTTGTTCTGTATAGTTTGGTGTATGAGCTCGTTGAGCCTCTTCTCCGCCTCCTGCCTCGGGGGCATCAGGTCATCCCTTCCCCCGTAGGTGCTTTCCATGAATAGCGTCTCTATCCTTGGGAAGGTGGTTGTGGCTTGGTCGAAGAGCCTTGTGAAACCGTATTTTATGTCTCCAGTGAAGATAAGGTTGTGCAACCCATCCCCTATGTGAAGGTGCACCATTGAGCTGCCCAGTATGTGCCCGGCATTGTGGAAGGTGAGCTTTATCTCAGGAGTTATATCTGTGACCTCCTCGTACTCCCTTGCAACGCACATGTTTAGTATCTTCCTTACGTCCTTCTCAGCATAGGGCGCAGTCATCCCATTCTTCTGTAGGACATTGACGTAATCAAACTGCAGCATCACCATGAGGTCCCTCGTTGGCGGGGTGCAGTAGATCGGCCCATCGTAACCGTAAGCCACAAGGTAGGGCACAAAGCCCGAGTGGTCCAAGTGGGCATGAGTCACTATAACTGCGTCAAGCTCATCAAGGGCAAGATTCATCGCATTGAGGTAGGGATATGCCCTGCTAGCCTCTGTGGTCTCGGGGTTTACTCCGCAGTCAAGCAGTATTTTGTCATTGGAAGTCTGCAGAAGCAGGCAGGTCCTGCCAACCTCTTTGAAACCCCCCAGGGCGGTAACCTTCACCCAGTCGCTCTTCTGGGGCTGGGCTGAGATCTTCTTTCCAAGCCCGGTGAGGAACTTCTTCCTGAAGTCGGACTCCTTGAAGAGGGATGATCGTATCCCCTTTATCGTATCTGACGGCATGGTTGGCGTTCTGAGTATCTTGGGAGCCCACCCGGTCTGGAGTATTATTGCCTTCAGGGTGGAGCCTCCTTTCCCTATAACAAGACCGGGCTTCAAGGAATCTATTATCACTTCATTGAAGTCTGGGCAGAACTTTATATCCGTCACGCCAGCCTCTTGGGGTATTATTTCCTGTATCTTTTTCAGCGCAACATCCGGAGGTGCCAGGCACGAGGTATCGCTCCTGACCAGAACCCTCTTTCTCAAAGCTCCGGCTATTTTCTTTATTAGGTTGGGGTCTGAGTAGAAAGCCTCTATATTGTTCAGGTATATAGCTATGTCGGGCCCCTCGTACTCCATCTTTGTGATAGTGCAGCCGCTAGGTAATATGGGCTCTAACTTCTTCTGCATATCGTTGCTATTGTTCAAAAAAAACCGCCTTAATCTTCTTAGCTATTGAAAGACAGAAATATCGATAATTCAAATGAATCACTCATGCTTCGCTTCCAGAAGCTTCTTTACAGTCTCTTTGTCGTACCTCTTGAACTCATCGGAAGTTATGGTAACAAGGTCTATTCCATCTCCAGTCCCTGCATCCCTCTTCATGGCAACCGCAAGCGCCCTCAAAGCTATCTTTAGATTGTCTTTTATTGGCTTATCCTCCTTGAAGCTGTCCTCCATCAGCCCGTAGGCCACAGGGGAACCGCTGCCGGTTGAAACGAACTTCTCCTCAGTCACTCCCCCGACTGGGTCAAGGTTGAAGATGCGTGGTTTGTCGTCAAAACCGCCCACTAGAATCTGAACAAGGAATGGGGCGAACTTGTACTGCGAGAGTATGTTTGACAGAAGAGTAGTTGCGGCAGTAACGCTCATGGACTTCCCATAGTTCATCTTGTAGAGCTGGGCCTCGAACTTCAGGTATCTGACCAGGCTCTGGGCATCTCCCACGCCGCCGGCAACTGTAACGCCAAGCACGTCATCTATCTGAAATATCTTGTCCACTTCCCGGTTTGCTATGAAGTAGCCCATCGTGGCTCTCTTGTCGGAAGCCAGGATTATTCCATCGCTACAGACTAAACCCACTGTTGTTGTTCCTTTCAATGTTTTAGCTTCTTCCATTATACACACCTAATGGTCGCAGAAAAAGCAATACTATTACTGCATACATATTTTTAAGCCTTATGCTCCTTCTCCTCCAAGGAGTACTCCTCGGTTATGTTGAGCTTCTTTATGCCGCCAAGCAGGTCATGCAGCGAGTTGGCGAAAGTCGATTTGTTGATTAGGAAATCCACATCCTTATTCACTGACGCGGAGAATGTTATGTTGAGCACCCCTTCCTCAAGCTTTAAGCTGTCTGCCTTGAGGTTGAAGGTGTCAAGAATTGCCCCTATCTTGGAGTTGTCATCCGCCAGCTTCTCCTCAACCTTCAGGTCGTATATCAGCTTCTCTCCTGCAAGCGGGTGGTTGAGGTCAACCATCACTCTTCCACCGCTGACGCTCTTCACAGTCCCCTTCGTGCCATCCAAGTCCAGCACAAGCCCGGGGAATGGGTCTATATCCCTCTTCCTGAACTCTGAGAGAGGGAGTATCCTGACGAGGTTCGGGTTCCTGTTGCCAAAAGCATCCTCAGGTGAAAGTTCGATTGATTTCTGCTCCCCCACGCTCATGTCGCGCAGGGACGCATCAAGGCCCTTTACGAGATAGCCCTTGCCGATTACGATGAGGGCTGGGACGTATTTCCTCTTTTCATCGAATATGCCAGCCTCCTTAGCTTTGTCCCCGAAAGTGGTGTCGAATACCTTTCCGGTCACAGCGCTTCTGCTAGTGTAGCTCACCTTTACGAAATCGCCATCCTTGAGTTTCTCCATACGAAAACCTCCACTAATTTAATATTTTGCTGTTTAAATCCTTATTTATGGAGAGGGACACTTTAATAAAAGTATTTACGCTGGTGCTCGTAGCGGCTTTCATGCTCGAGTTGTTCAGCATGCGCTCGTCAGTTACGAATACCACATCCTTGAACAGTACAACGCCGAGCCAGGAGCCTTCCCTGTATGGGACAGGCCAGACATCGGCAACCCTCCTATCCTACAAGGAGTATCTGAATGTCTTCAAAGCTGGGAGGGATCTGACGATTAACTCCTCATTAGGAGAGATCAGGGATATAGACGGGGTTGGCTACCTTAACAGACAGGGCGGGGCGTTAATTGTCGTCCTCGACCAGAGCGCTAACGTGCCTCTTATAGCCAGTGAGATAGAGCAGATGTTCCCGGACCTCAACGTAACCGCAGTCGGACAGTTCGAACTGCCACCAACTGTTGAATTCACAACTTCGGAGGGCAAGAGGAATGTCAGCATGAACGCAGTAATAGAACTTGAGATAGAACCCAATATTCTTCCGAGTGACAATGTCACCCTGTCGCTCATAGGGCTTGTGTCCGGGGATAACCTTGCTGGAAGTCCTGTGGCAAAGGTGATACCAACACAGGGGGAGGCCCTTGCGAATGCCACCATAAAAGAAGCAACTTATGATTATGGGGCAGTTGCCATAATTCCCTGGGGGAGCAGGAATTTGAATGCAAGCAGGATAAGGGAGGCCCTCTCAAATGAGGTTTGGAATCTTAGCATGAATTACAGCCCCAGGTCTTTCGTTTTGGTGAATGGCCTTGACTCAGCAAGTGATGAAATCGTGAAGAAGGTTGAGAACCTGAGCTATGTTACGGGTGTGTTCAGCACTGAGGTTGATTTGAGAGACGAGATGAATGACTCCGAAAAGCTTGGAAGCGATATAAAAGGAATTCTTGGAGACAACACCACCATTGACTACCCAAGCTCTGTGATAGAGATGACATTCCACTCCGAAAATCTTAGCAAGGATGGGCTGTTCAAGAGTATTGGTTGGACTCCGGTGGTATACAGGAGGATGTCTATTGAGGTTAGCGGAAAGCTGAACATATCTGGAGTGGAGTATGACGTGCCCAGCAATACTACTTTTGACGAGATGCTTGTTGATTCCTATTCTGTCGGGCAGCAAATTGGCGTGTGGCTCGATACGGGGACAATAGGCAGAAGGATTGTGAATTTGAAGCTTGATAGAATCGCGCAATAGGACACTCGCAATCCTCTTAGATATTGCCTGCGACGCATTCCTTTTAATATAAGGGATGAGCAGTATTAACTGGCAATGACGATACCGTCCCAGAGGGATACAATATGACCGACGGAGTAGCTTCGGAGCCAATCTCGAATACTGCACAAACAATAAATACCTAGCTTGCGTCTTACCTATTGCGCGATAAGCATGGTTAGGTTAGAGATAAAGAAAAAAGTTATCTTGTTATACACAGCTGCACTGCTAGTGATAGGTCTTGCGCTTTTCCTGCCTGCGGGCACGCTGGACTACTGGCAGGCGTGGGTGTACATGGCCATCCTGTTCGTGCCAATGCTGTTTGTAGGCCTGTATTTCCTGAAGAACGACCCGGAGTTTTTGGAGCGAAGGTTTAAACTGAAGGAGAAGGAGGCGAAGCAGGACCTCATCCAGAAGGTCGGGATACCCATTTTCATAATCGGCTTCTTGCTTCCTGGGCTTGACCACCGCTTCGGGTGGTCGAACACGCCATTTGGATTTGTATTCGCGGCAGATGTTATAGTCTTCTTGGGCTATGCGTTGATTTTCCTCGTCTTCAGGGAGAACAGCTACGCTGGGCGGACAGTTCGGGTTGAAAAGGGGCAGAAGGTCATATCCACCGGCCCCTACTCTGTCATCAGGCACCCCATGTATTTCGGCACGATTTTCCTGTACCTCGCCACCCCAATAGCGCTAGGCTCATATGTTGCCGTGCTTCCTTTTCTGCTTCTCGTCCCGATACTTGTCTTCCGCATACTGAATGAGGAGGAAGTGCTAAGGCGCGAGCTGCCGGGCTACAAGGAATATTGCAAAAAAGTGAGATACAGGCTGATTCCGTTTGTTTGGTGAGCTCTGACGCCGCATCGGTTCAAGTTCAGCTTATCTCTTTTAGTTAAACCTGCTTTGGAACATACGAATTCATCCATATGTAACTGAGAAGGAGCTGAACTCCCCCTTGAAATCATCCCATGAATGCTCAATCCTATCAACCTTGGCGGTTGGAGGCCCTTTCCTGCACCAGTTGAGCAGCGCCTCAAGAGCTTCCCTCTCACCTTCTGCAAGTATCTCAACCGAGCCGTCCCTCCTGTTCCTCACCCAGCCTCTTATGCCTAGGCTGAAAGCTTTCTGCTCTGCGCCGGACCTGAAGAAGACTCCCTGGACAATTCCGTAGACCTCAATATGCAGCCTGGCTTTTGCCATGCTTTTTATATCATGCCAGATGTTTTATATTTCTTACGCGAGAATGCTATTTGGGAGGGATTTTTATGAAAGGTGAGATGAAGGCTATTATGAAGAAGAAGCCAGGTCTTGGAGCGGAGCTGGTGACTGTTCCCATACCGAAAATAGGCCCGAGGGATATATTGGTGAAGGTTAAGGCAACCTCCATCTGCGGAACCGATTCGCACATATACGAATGGAATGCGTGGGCGCAGAGGAGGATAAAGCCGCCTAGGATAATGGGGCATGAGTTCGGGGGAGAGGTTGTAGAGGCAGGAAAGGATGTCACTTTTGTTTCAATTGGTGATCATGTCTCTGCTGAGACGCATATAGTGTGCAACAAGTGCTTCCAATGCAGGACTGGTCAGGCGCATGTATGCCAGAATGTCAAGATACTTGGAGTGGACACGGACGGTTGCTTCGCGGAATACGTCGCAATCCCGGAGGAGAATGCATGGGTGAACGACAAGAAGCTCCCTCCGGAAATAGCTGCTATACAGGAGCCTTTTGGGAATGCTGTGCACACTGTCTTTACGGAGGGCGTTGCCGGCAAGACTGTCGCGGTTTTCGGGCTTGGCCCAATCGGGATATGCGCTGTTGCCATATGCAAGGCAGCAGGAGCGGCACATGTGTTTGCGATTGGGAGGAAGAACGAGTACAGGCTGAACCTTGCAAAGAAGATGGGCGCGGACACTGTGATAAAGTCGAAC
Organism: Microcaldota archaeon; assembly: GCA_026396455.1. Taxonomy (GTDB): domain Archaea; phylum Micrarchaeota; class Micrarchaeia; order Burarchaeales; family Fermentimicrarchaeaceae; genus Fermentimicrarchaeum. The sequence goes on from JAPLWT010000030.1 coordinate 19,090, forward strand.
GAGCAGGATGTCGTGAAGCTGGTGAAGGAGGCAACCGGCGGCTCCGGGGTGGATGTGTCCCTGGAGATGGCGGGCTCCCAGGAGGCGATAAGCCAGTGCTTCAAGGTGCTGAAGTTCGGTGGGAGGGTTTCGCTGCTTGGTCTGCCGCCGGATAAGATAACGCTGGACTGGGCTGATGACATAGTTTTCAAGGCAGCGAGGATTTACGGAATAGCAGGAAGGAGGATGTACGGCACGTGGTACACCACTGCTGGCTTGCTTAAATCAGGCAGGGTGAATGTTGAGCCGATAATCACGCACAAATTCAAGCTCGAGGAGTTTGAGAAAGGAATGCAGCTTATGCATGAAGGAAAATGCGGAAAGGTAGTTTTATATCCATAGTGGAGGTGTGTTTATGGGAAGCAGACTTGGTTTCATAACGACGGAAATTGAGGGTATGAAGAGCAAGGGTCTTTTCAAAGTTCCACCCATACTGGGAAGCCCACAGGGAGCAAGGGCGGTTGTGAACGGCAAGGAGGTTATTAACCTCTCATCGAACAGCTACCTTCAGCTCACAACCAACAAAAAAATGAAGAAGGCGGCAATCGAGGCAATAAGGAAATACGGAGTTGGGACAGGAGCTGTAAGGCAGATAATTGGAACAATGGGCATACACGAGGACCTTGAGAAGAAAGTTGCGCAGTTCAAGGGGGCAGAAGCAGTGCTCGTGTTCTCATCAGGAGTTGCGGCCAACAGCGGGACGATTCCTACCCTTGTTGGAGAGGGCGACCTGATAATAAGCGATGAGCTGAACCACGGAAGCATAATTGACGGATGCAGGCTCACCAAGGCAGAGAGAAAAATCTACCCGCACTTGGATATGACGGGACTTGAGAATGTGCTTAAGGAGAGCAAGCACAGGAGGAAGCTCATCATCACTGATGGAGTGTTCAGCATGGACGGGGATATTGCCCCGATGGACAGGATAGTGGAACTGGCAGAGAAATATGACGCGATGACATACGTGGATGACGCCCATGGCGAGGGAGTTCTTGGGAAGAACGGCAGGGGGATAGTGGACCACTTCAACCTGCATGGGAGGGTTGATGTTGAGATGGGAACATTCTCCAAGGCATTCGGGTGCATGGGAGGCTATATTGCCGGAACAAACGATTTGAGGAGCTACTTGATACAGAGGGCCAGGTCATTCCTTTTCAGCACGTCACACCCGCCAGCCACAGTGGCTGCAATAAGCGCTGCGATAGATGTTGCGCTGGAGCAACCACAGCTTTTTGACAAGCTCTGGAGCAACACCAAGTACTTCAGGAAGAAGCTTCAGAAGCTAGGGTTCAACACGGGCAACAGCCAGACGCCGATAATACCAGTCATAACAGGTGAGAGCTCTCTAGCGCAGCAGCTCTCTGCGAAGCTGTTCGAGAAGGGAGTGTATGTGAACCCTATACTGTACCCGATGGTTGCAATGGACAAGGCAAGGGTCAGGAACATAGTGACCGCAGGGCACAAGAGGAAGGACTTGGATTATGCGATAGGGGCATTCGAGGAAGTCGGCAAGGAGCTGAAGCTGATATAGTTTAGAAATAGTTATAAGGCTCCATTGAGCAAAATATATCATGAACGGGGCATTGAGAGAGATTAAGCAATCTCCACCTGCGGAGAAACCAAACGTATTTCTAGAGGGGATAGCAAGCAGAGTTAGGCAGCTCCCTCCTTCCGAGCTCGAGAGAATTGGGGAAGATAGGCCCGAGTCTGTCCGCGAGCGTGTTAGAGAAAAAATCAAGAATAAGTTTCCACCCAACCTTTCTTTTGAGATAAACGGAAGAATCTACGGGATAACCTACAACGAAGGTGTCAGGCCACTCGACTTAACAGTGATTAAGGCATTTATCTACCAGTTGGATGTTGCAGCAAGTAGGTTTCCCACTATTGAAGGATGCGACCCTTACACGTATAGTGGTAAACAGCTTCCTATATTCGTAGATAAGGGAAGCCTAGGATATTTCCAGTTCTACAATAGTTTTCAAATAAGAATTGGCAGAGATGATATTGAGGAACTGGCTAAGTTTCCGAAAGACTATAAGGACATCTCCATGCTAATTCAGAGCGGTGCTTTTCACGAATACATACACATGCTTCAGGTTGACCTGTGCCTGAATAAGATGATGCCGAGAGGGTCTGCAAGCGAACTCGTAAGCCAACTTGGCGAGTTTTTGTATAACCCGAAGGAGAATAAACTGGTGAATGATAATTTTAAAGGATACGTCGAAGGATTTAGGAAGGGCGAAAAAATTGGTGAGCACGGCAGTGATTGGATTACAATGACGAAGATATTGCTCTGGGAGTACAGACAGCTAACTCCGAGCTTTTCAATTCCTGAATCTCGTGAAGCACAAATAGACCTCATTTCCAAACTGGATTCGTTGTATGCAGACATGCCTCAAAAACAAAGGGACGAAATTATAAAAAAATATGTGGTATTAAGCCACGACGAAATAGAAAAACGCTCGGCAGCTTGTTCAAAAGAATTAAATCTTAAATTTTAGCTAATTCAAAAGGTATTTATAAGAATCTTGGCATATAGTATGTCCAGTTGAAGGGGTAGCTATGGTTGAGGAAGGAGAATACAGCGAGGAGGATGCAGAGAGCTACTACAAGACGGGTAATGAGTACTACGAGAAGGGCAACTTCGACCTCGCGGTGGAGTACTACAACAAGGCAATAAGAGCAGACCCCATGTTTGACAAGGCGTATTACAACAGGGGGCTGGCCTATGCCTGCAAGGAGGAGTATGACAAGGCTATTGACGATATAAACAAGATGATTGAGCTGAAGCCGAATTTTGCTGAAGCATACTATATTCTGGGGCTGGCTTATGAGTACAAGAACATGCCCGACAACGCTATCGAGAACTACGACAAGGCGCTGGAGCTCAACCCGGATTTCAAGGATGCCCAGAATAGATTGGAGCTGGCAAAGGGCAAGAAGGAGAAGGCGAAGCAGGTTACCACAACGGAGCCTGGCACCCTCATGAAAGTTGAGTTCATAGAGAAGCCAGATATGAACTTCAATGACGTTGCGGGAATGGAGCATGCTAAGGAGACCATAAATGAGCAGATAGTCTACCCGTTCAAGAACCCCCAGCTGGCTAAGAAGTATGGAAAGAGCGCCGGGGGAGGCCTATTGTTCTACGGCCCTCCAGGATGCGGTAAAACCTTCATGGCAAAGGCAACTGCCGGCCAGTGCGACCTGAAATTCATACACGCCAGGATAAACGAAATTGTCGACATGTATGCCGGGAATACTGAGAAGAACCTGCACAGGGTTTTTGAGACTGCAAGAAAAAATGCTCCTGCCGTGGTCTTCTTTGACGAGATGGAGGCTATGGGAGGCAAGAGGGAGGGGGATATGCAGGGATTCCAGAAAATGGCAATCAACCAGTTCCTTGCGGAGATGGACGGGCTTGAGAGCACCACTGAGAACATTCTGGTGATAGGAGCGACAAACGCCCCCTGGGATGTGGATCCTGCCCTCAAGAGGTCCGGAAGGTTCGGCAAAACGATATATGTCGGGCTTCCTGACAAGAAGTCTAGGGAGGCGCTGTTCAAGCTTTACTCTAAGGACAGGCCTGTCAAGGGGATATGGTGGGGCAGGCTTGCCCGAGCCACCGAGGGGTATTCAAGCGCGGACATAAAGCAGCTTTGCGAGGATGCCGCGACAATACCTTGGAAGGAAGCATATCAGGGTAAAAAGGAGAGGCCGATTGCGATGAAGGACTTCATGAAAGCGATAAGGAAGAGGAAATCCACCCTTCCAGAGTGGTTCGGCACTGTCAGGAAGCAGCTCGTTGGGAAGAAGGAGAAGGTTGTGCAGGATGGAAAAGAGCACTGGGTTGAGCACGAGAGCAAGCTTTCGCCTGAGGAGAGGCAACTTTACAAGGACTTGGTAAAGGATGTCCGCCAGTATACCGAATGGAAGTACAAAGTTCCGAGAATGATAAAGACTGAATTCGCCAGGTGGGTTTTCTAGCTTATCCTGTCTATTACCTTAACTGCTCCTTTTATGCCAAGCAAGTCAACCATCACGTTCATGGAGCGTGTCAGGAGGGCAAAGGCAACGCTTTCGTATGGGGGAACACCGAACAGGTAGAGCACTGCGGCAGCGCCTCCCTCTGACAGGCCCATTCCGGCAAGCGTTGGGGCTGGTATAAACTGGAGCATTGTTATAAGCGGTTGGAGGAAGGCGAAGAAAATAATTTCTGGCAGCTGGGAATTCACCTGCATGCCAACGCTCTTCGCAACAAGCAGCCATTCCAGCGATTTCAATGCCCAGGTTATGGCGAGGAGCACAGCTATCTGGGGGATGAATTTCCTCACGGTTCTTGAGTTTCTCTGCATGTCTGAAAGAAGGGAGTGGGCATGATCGCCGTAGGGAAACATCCTTATGAAGGAGATGCTCTTGACAAACTTGCTTGAGAAAAGCAACAGCGCCATGAGCACTACCATTGCTAAGAAGATACCGAACCCTACTATCATTCCGACGAACTTCATCTCGCCCCCGGTTTTGTATGAGATGAGTTCCAGTATGTACCACATTGCAATCGCCCCTGCTATGCATTTGAAGGCGAATTCGAACAGCTGTGGACCGAATATGGAAAGCATTGATTTGTGCAGTTTTATTTTTGAGTTGGCGGTTATGAGGAATGCGGTTGCGAAGTAGCCTGTCCTGCCAGGAGTGAAATCCGAGGCGAGCATCCCCGACAGGCCGGCCTCAGTGGAATCGGCCAGGCTTATCTTCTCGTTTAAATCATTGAGGAGCATTCTTATCCTGAACCCCATGAGAATGTTGATTGCAAGGTAGACCAGCATGGAGGCGAATAGGTAGAATAGGTTGACCCTCCATATTATTGCCAAAACCTTATCAAAATCCGAGAGGTATAGGACAACAGCAATGGCAAGCAGAGAGACGAGAATTTGAATTATGGTTGATTTCTTCATGTTGCACCGGTGGATAGCTTTAAGGTCTTCTCATTTTTTAAACTTTACAGTCATTAACCTATTGGAGGTGCTGGGGTAATCATGAGTGGGGAGATAGTGCAGAATCTAGAGCTTCTTTTCAAGAAATTCGTTAAGAAAGCTAGAATCCGCACCGATTGGGGAATTCTCGCAAGAACAGAGAGGTATCTTGCACCCTATGTGAATGTTCTAAGGAGCGAACTTAGTGCCTCAGAGTGGACTGTCCTGATAGCACTCTCTTCAATGATGGGTTTCATCATCCTGCTGCTTCCCGCGTATGCGCTTACCGAATCACCTGAACTCGCGCTTCTGTTCTCGTTTATGGGTGCAATATTCATCGGTTATGTCTTCATAACAATACCAACAATGCTGGCGTTCATGAAAGTGGAGAGGATGGAGAGGGCAATGCCCATGTTTCTTTCCCACTTGACTGCAGTCTACGCTGATAGGAAGAATATGAGGGATGCTCTGCTCAGCGTCATGCCCATGAATTACGGCCCGCTTTCCTATGAACTGAGGGAATCAATCTCCAATTTTGAGGTGAGCGGGAATCCTATAACCGCCTTCAGGAGATTGAGGGAGACGATAAAATCCAGAAGGATAAACAGGGCTTTTGACCTTATAATCAAATCGATAGAGGGCGGAGTGAATGTTTCGGAGTCCCTCGGCATACTGACGAATAACATAACATCTGACTTGGAGGCGGAGGCAGAGAAGAGCAGCAGGATAGGGATGTCAACTTGGATGATTTTCCTCTCATCATCGTTCTTCTACCCGCTCTTCGCTGGAGTGGGCTACAACATCACCTTGATATTGGAGGGGCTGATGGGTGCGCCTCTCTACTCCAGTATAGAGAAACAATTCCTGTTATTCAGCTTGCTCATGTACATGCTGATGGGAACTGCGCTTGATTCGATGTTCATAGGGCAGGCCAGATATGGCTCGTTTAGGAGAGGATTGGTGATAGTCTTCCCATTGATGTTGCTCATGGCTTGCGTTGTTTTCATTATTTCGATGAAACTTACTGGAATATTTGTGGGGTGAGTGTATGGCGTGCATATCGATTGAACTTGCAGTGGCGATGTTGTTCTTCGCTGGAGCGATGATACTCTTCAGGGAATACCAGAACATGAAGACGCTGAACGTTCTGAAGAATGAGAGCGACGACTTGAGGGATGCAATATACGCACTGCAGAAGGAGGAGAAGAACTTCAGGGAGAAGGATTTCAGGAAGCTGCTGGGCGACTTCAACAGGCTCAAGGAAAGGGCTGATGAAGCGGAAAATGAAAATATAAGGCTGAAGAAGAGCTTAGGAAACAGAAAATGAAGTGCTTAACCCGCTGCTGGGGTCGGTCACGTTTACCATTATAGGGTAGCTTGAGGAATCCATGGAGACCTTCAGCCCATAGCTGTTTGAGAGCGAGTCTGCTATCGAGGTAGCCCACTGCACCCTTCCCTTTTCATCAACATGCCTGTAACTCCTTGTTATTATATTCCTCGCAATCGCTATTCTGTCCGAATGTATCTCGGCAGACACCATGGAGCGGTAGTTCTTGCTGGCTATGTACTGCGAGTGCGAGCTAAGCAGGAATACGAAACCCAGCATGAAGACTGAGAGCACAAGCAGGCCTGCAAATCCTCTTCTCATCGCCATAAGCTCACCCGGATAAGCCTGCTGTCAGCCCCTCCTTTCAGCGGAATTATTACTGGGAACTGTTCCTTGTGCGTAAGCGGTGCGCTGCTTATCTGGACCGAGAATGAAGTGGAGCCTTCTATATCCACGTCAATCCTGCTCACCCCCAGCAGCTTGCCGTAGTTGTACAGCCTCAGACTCAGCGAATTGATCTCCCCTCCCGAGAGGTATCCCTTGAATTCAAGCCCCCGGGCTATTGTTGAGTATATCATCTCATCCTCATAGAAGGCATTCACAATGTCATAGCCCGCCCTCTCCAGAGCCAGATCGCCCGTCTCGTGCCTGTCCTGCGGCCATGCTGCAAACAGCGAATAGGAAAGAATGATTGCAAGGAATAGGGAGAGCACGCCGTCTATTATCATTATCTGGGCTTTCTTAAGACTCGGCATAGTTCACCACCAAGCGGTAGTTGAAGCTTCCCTGTATTGCGCCAAACGAAAGCGTGTTGTCTCCTCCCTTCAGGTACTTTGAGATATCGGTAACTGAATTGGCTGGGATGGAGTTGCCGTTTACTGAGATGCCAGTCACAGTGCTGGGGTCTGCAGTCTCACTTGCCGGGGCGTAGTAGTTTATCACAAGAGTTGCATCTCCTGCCGCAACATTCGAACCATAACCGCCAGGCGGGCATGGACTGATTGCTGGCTGCATGGTGATGCTTACTGTGTTCAGACCGGCTTTTACAACGTCTGAGGGGGTTGCTGTCTTGACGCCATTAACGTATACCTCCATTGAACCGCTGAGCGGGTGATTGTATAGCAATGCACTTGTTATGAAGCTTTCCTGGGGTATCTCAACAGTGCCCTGCTGGCTGAAGAAGTTTGATGAACTGATTCCTTCAGAGTCTCCCCCGAGAGTGCATGGGGAAATTTGGGAATATCCGTAGGAAGCTTGCGCGCTTGCACTTCTGTCCTCGTACAGATGGGCATCCGTTATCTCAAGCACTGCTGAATAGATCACTGCATCCTGGGGCAGCGAGAAAATCTCCGTGTATGAGGAAGTATCCTTCGCAACTATCTTCTTGTCTATGTTGAATGTCCTTACAAAACCGCTCGCAGGCGCCCTCGTGTCAAGTACTGTGAGGTTAGTGCTAACGACCAGTGACTCGTTGGTGACTGGATTCACAAGCACGCTCCCGTTATCATCCTGCGCCACAGCTGTGACGTTATAAACGCCTGGGTTGGAGGGCACAAATGTTGATGTGATTGTATGCGAGATGACCACCGTGACATTGTACTCATCCGAAACGGAAAGAGAAGTCTCATTGCCAGATGCGTTCACGACGCGTATGAGGAGATGCGGCACCTTCATCGGGTTGGGGTAGTTGTTCCATGCCGTGAGCTGTATCATCGAAGGCTGGTAGAGGAAGTACGGCTCGCTCTTTTTAATCTCGAGAGAAACCAAACTGGCATTCGCGTACTCTCCTGAGCCGCCGGAGACTGGGTAGAAGCCTGTGCCGAAACTCTCATTGCTGAGGTATGACAGGAGACCGGTTGATGCGTTCTCCACACCTCCGCGTGTTGCGGAGTAGGCTCCCTGCTGAACCTTCATTATCTCGGACAGGCTCATCACTCCAGCGAGCACTACGAGCACAACTGCGGAGAGTATCAGAAGAAATTCTATAGAAGTCTGAGCTCTCACGGCCATACCTTCACCTCCATAAGAATGGGTTGGTTGTTGACAAAAACCAATCTCCTAGCTGAATATACATTGACGTTGTCGGGCGCATAACCCCCGAAATGCGCCTCACCGATACTGACCTCGACTTTGTCCCTGAAAGTTGTGTTGAGCCTTACCAGATCCAAGTTTCCTCCCGGGCCCACATACCTCTTCGCTATCATGTCTGCAATATTGTCGGCAACCAGGTTCATCCTCTCATCCGCTATGTAAACGTTGGTTCTCTTCTCAAGAATTAAAAAATTCGAACCGAGCAGCATCATGGCTAGGAAAGCGACCAGAATGGAAAGCATTTCCTCGCCAAATATCAATATTCCTTTCCTCATCCACTTCCCTCCATTACAAGGAGCTTGCCTCCGTCAGTTTGGGTTATGGATACCCTTAATCCCTCAAGAGTGGTGCCTGCTATTGTGCTGGCGGAAGGATATCCGTCAGGAGTTACTATGACCCTGTTTGAGCTGAAGCTTATGTTGTAGTCAACCTCTTTTGAGAAGCTGACTCCCCGGAGCTTATTCGGGAGCATGAGGGAGATTGAACAGCTGCCTTCCCTGCACAGGTTCCTCTGCAGCATGTCCGCTGAATTTGCTATTCTCTGCGCGAGCATAACTGATGCCATATTTATCTGGTTATTCTCCTCGCTCCTGCTTATCTGAATGGTGAAAACCAAGGAGGACAGGAAGAGCAGCAGAACTGCCGCTATGGAGGCGTAAAGCTCTATGGATATCTGCCCTCTAGTACATGAATTCAACAATCACTTCACCCGTTTTCCTGCAGTACATCCTTGCCACATGTCTTCCTCCGGATAGCGTGAAATTGCTGGGGAGGATGGATAACCTGTAGGGAGTCACCCTGCTGAGGTTCATCCCGCGGAATGTGAATGAGGTTATGTACTGGCCGTCAGCAATTCGCGTCTGGGAGTAGTTCGTCAGCCCATCGGGCACGTATATCGATATTATCCTCTGGGATCCCTCGACCATCACATCCGCATTCCCGTAAATCGTTTCAATAGAATCCGCGAACCTTGCTGTTGAAAGAGAGGGGCCTATGCTTCTGACACCTCCCTGCAATGAGTACAGAGTGAAGACGAGCAGCGTTACACCTACTGCTAATATGAGAAGGAATTCGACGCTTGTTTGTCCCCTCAACATGGCATCAAGTGCTATTCGTATTGTTTGTCGAGTTTCTGAGCTCATTCAGTTGTCCTTCTATAGCCTGCACTGGAGACTGACTCTTATTGTCTATTGTCACATTGCCCTGGGTGCTGGACCTGAGCTCTTTAATCGTTAAGAAAAGGCTTATCATCAGCAGCACGACAACTGAAATTAGCAGCAGATACTCTATCGTAGTCTGTGCTTTTTTCAACTGGGGGCGTGTTTTCATGATCTCACCATCCGGAATATATTAGGGAGCGGATTATTTAAACTTTATACCTACAGTTTGGCGTACTTTTCCTTCATCTCCTTGAGCTTGCCGCAAGAGAACTCCCCCTCGGGGCAGGTTCCCAGCTGGACACACGAGGGGCCTGCCTTCTCGAATATGACAGGGGCAACTTTCCTGCACTCCCTCGCCATCATCTCGGCAAGCTCCCTTATCTCCCACTGCGCCCTCTCACAGCATCGCAGGGAGAAGAAGTGAAGCAGCTCCCTGCCGTTCATCGTTATGGTGATTGTGGTCTTCGTGGCATTGGGAAGTATGTACCTCGCATCCTCAACCGGTATGCCAGTCCCTATGAGCTCATCATAATCCTTCCTTATTTCGGAAAGGGCTGCCTTGAAGAGCTTTGAAGCCTTTTCATTTGCTTTTATGGTTGCGGGAATTACGAATGCATCCTCTCCGCCTACCCTTACATACCTCTGGCTCTGCTGGGTGTAGGATGCCATCCTGTGCCTGACAAGCTCGTGGGTGAGGGCCCTTGAAACTCCGGAAACGCCGAATGTGAATGAGACATGCTCCGTGACAGATGCGTGGCCGGATTTGATTATCTCCTTTAGCAGCTTCAGCGACTTCTCCTTCGCCTCTGCCGAACTGGCCTTTTCAAACAGCTCTGCAGGTGAGAGGTTGCTTCTGGAAGTCCTTGCTGCAGCTGCACACACTAGGTCAGGATGGGGAGTATAAGCTATGAGTTTTACTTCCATGAAAAAACCTCCAAATACTCTTTAAAGAAGAAGATATAAAAATGTTGCAAGGAGCAATTAACTTACGCGGGGGTGTCTGAGCCTGGTCAAAGGAGCAGGGCTTAGGACCCTGTGCGCTTAGGCGCTTCGTGGGTTCAAATCCCTCCCCCCGCATAAGGGCCTGTGAATATATAAAAAGAGTGAGCGCTGAAGGCACTCCTTCTATTCCTAAACTGCCTTCTTCGCCCTGATATCCTTTCTCTTAGGCCTCAGATGCGTGTAGAAGCATTTCCTGCATCTCTCGGCTCCTCTAGGGTTCCTTGCCTTGCATTTCCTGCATATCCATACCTTGGATATCTCTGCGTCAGCGAGTGGAAACTTCCCCATAAACATCACCTGGAAGTAGATATTTTGAGCATGCAAGTTTAAATTCGTATTTATTCATAATTTTATCTCTGAGCCCCGGTAGCTCAGTGGTAGAGCGAACGCCTTGTAAGCGTTAGGTCGCGAGTTCAATCCTCGCTCGGGGCTTTCAAAAATCTTGAAAGGTATTTAATAATCGCCAGTTAAAAGGGAAAAACGATGTGCGGAATTTTCGGCATTATAACTCTGAAGCCAAGAGCCATAGGTAGGGATTTGACTGCAGGTGGAAAGAGGCTTAGCTACAGGGGATATGATTCTGTGGGATGCGCAGTTATGTCTGACGGAAAGATAGACCTTAGAAAGGATGTCGGCAAAGTGGATGAGGTGAGCAAGAAGCTGAAGTTCTCAGAGATGCACGGTGACAGGGGAGTGATGCAACTCAGATGGGCAACCTTTGGAGCTCCTTCCAAGAATAATGCTCAGCCCCACTTGGACTGCGATGGGGATATGGTTGGCGCCCATAACGGCAATATAGTGAACACACCCCAGCTCAGGGAGCAGTTCATCAGGGAAGGCCACAGGGTAAGGAGCACAAATGACGGGGAACTGTGCATACACGCGGTTGAGAAGTACTATGATAAAGGATACAACATGGTTGATAGCATAAGAAAGGCTTACGGCGATTTGAGGGGCGACTATGCATTCATCATATTCAACAACAAGGAGAAGAAGCTCTACGCGGTGAAGAAGGGCTCCGGCCTGGTTGTCGGAATCGGGAAGGATGAGATGTACTGTTCATCAGACTTACCCTCACTTCTCCCTCTGACAAAGAAGATTATATTCTTAAGCGATGGTGAGATTGTTTCATTATCTCCAAAAGAGGCCAAAGTCTTAGGAGTTGGCGATGGAAAGGAGATAAAGAAGAAGATTATTGAGTACAGGGAGAATGCCGAGCATGCCAAAAAAGGCGGGTACGAGCACTTCATGCTTAAGGAGATAAATGAACAGCCAGTTGCAGTTGAAGATTTGGTTGAGCTGCTTGACGAGTCGAAATATGCTGATAAATTCCTCGATGTGATAAAGAGTTCTGACAAGGTTTTCTTCGTTGGGTGCGGCTCTAGTTACCATGCCTGCCTGCTCGGCTCATACTACTTTGGGAATATAGCGAAGAAAGTTGTGATTCCGGTTGTTGCACCGCAGTTCATCAGCGAGTACGGGCATACAATTGATGACAAAACCTGTGTTGTGCTTGTGAGCCAGAGTGGTGAAACTAAAGACGTGATAAACGCGATGAACTATGCAAAAGATAGGACTGATAAGATACTTGGAGTGATAAATGTGATTGGCTCAACCCTGATGAACTCCAGCAAGGTGTATCTGCCTCTTGCTGCGGGCTATGAAGTCAGCGTTCCTGCCACGAAGACGTTTATCAACCAGTGCGTGATGTTCCTTTACCTTGCTAAAAAGATGGGGGGGAAATCGTGCGATGATATGAAGAAGCTTTCACCTCTGATAAAGGGTACTATAGAATCAACAAAGGATGATTGCAAGAGACTGGCGGGATACCTGAAAAAATGGGGCGATATGTATTGTCTGGGTTATGGGTCAACATACGGGATTGCAAAAGAGGCCGCCCTGAAGATAAAGGAGATAACATACTCGCATTGCGAGGGGATGTATAGTTCTGAGTTCAAGCATGGGCCGCTCTCAGCTGTGAAGAGAGGTTACCCGGTAATATTCATCAGCTCTCTGAAAGATGGGGATGTGATGGTCAGCCATATGAACGAGGTTACATGCCGGGGTGGCAGGGCCATATCCATTGCGGAGAAAAGCGAGAGCATGGCGAGAAATGCGAGTGAACTGATTGAGCTGCCGCATTCAACTGATTACTTCTCGCCCCTGCTTGCCGCAATTCCGGCACAGCTTATAGCATACTACCTGAGTGTCAGCAGGGGAATCGACCCGGACTTCCCAAGGAACCTGAGCAAGACGATTACTGTAGATTAAGCTATTTTTCTTTTTATAATTCTGATTAGATGAATCAGTAACGTATCATTAAGGATATAAACACTGGGAGATATAGATGGTTGTAGTGATTTTTATGAAAATAGGTACCAAGACTCTCAAAGAAGGCTTTGCTAAGATGCAGAAGGGAGGGGTGATAATGGATGTCGTCACCCCAAAGCAGGCACTGATTGCAGAGAAAGCTGGAGCTGTTGCCGTAATGGCCCTGCATGCGGTTCCGGCGGACATAAGGGCAAGAGGGGGCGTTGCAAGAATGGCTGACCCCGCGATTATTGAAAAAATAATGAAAACTGTGACAATTCCCGTTATGGCAAAGGTGAGGATAGGGCATTTTGCTGAAGCGCAGGTGCTTGAAGAACTCGGAGTGGACATGATCGATGAGTCCGAAGTCCTGACTCCTGCAGATGAACAGTTCCACATAGACAAGAAGAAATTCAAAATTCCGTTTGTATGCGGTGCCAGGAACCTCGGGGAGGCTTTGAGAAGAATGAACGAGGGGGCAGCCATGATAAGAACGAAGGGGGAGCCTGGCACTGGCGATGTCGCTGAAGCAGTAAAGCATGTGAGGCAGATAAACAGGGAGGTAGAGGAGCTTGTTTCATTCCAGAAGCACAGGGGGATGCTGAGGAGCAAGGCGGAGGAATTCGGAGTTCCTTTCGCGCTGGTCGAGGAGACTGCAAAGCAGGGCAGGCTTCCTGTTGTGAACTTTGCTGCTGGCGGGATAGCAACGCCTGCTGATGCAGCGCTCATGATGCAGCTCGGAGTGGATGGAATATTTGTCGGCTCGGGAATATTCAAGTCTTCCCACCCGGAGAGGTATGCCAAAGCAATCGTTGAGGCTACGAGGAGCTATGGCAGACCAGAGGTTGTTCTGAAAGTCTCGAAGGGGCTGGGGGATGCAATGCACGGAATTGATGCGAAGAGCCTGCAGGATTCGCAGAAGATGCAGTTGAGGAGCCACTAGTTTTGCGGGTAGTTCAAATGAGAGTAGGGGTTATTGCGTTTCAGGGAGCTGTGAGTGAGCACATGCGCATGGTTGATGCAGTGCTAGGCAGCGGAAGTGCCCTTGCGGTCAGAAGGGCTGAGGAGCTTGATGATGTTTCCGCAGCCATAATTCCTGGAGGGGAATCGACGACCATAGGGAGGCTCATGCGCAATTCAGGCGTTTTTGAAAAGCTGAAGCAGCTGGGTGATGGGGGCTTTCCCATATGGGGAACATGCGCGGGAATGATTATGCTGGCAAAGGAAGGAGACGAGCAGGCGAAAAGAACGGGCGAGCTTCTGGGACTTATGGACATGAAGGTGAAGAGAAATACATTCGGAAGGCAGAGGGAGTCCTTTGAGGAGGAACTGGAAGTGAAAGGGATAGGTAAATCCCACTGTGTTTTTATAAGAGCACCTGCAGCTGAGAGGGTATACGGAAAATGCAAAGCCATTGCGCATCTAGGAAAATACGTGGTTGCTGCTGAACAGGAGAACCTGCTCGCAACAGCTTTTCACCCTGAGTTGACAAACGATCTAAGGCTTCATAGGTACTTTCTCGAGAAGGCGAGATGAGTATATGTTTTTAAACATGTTTTTGCAAAAAGAAATGTATTCACAGGAGGTGTGTAAATGGCAGAATTGACCCCAGTAGAGCAGATTGTTTTGAAGGCATTGCAGGACATCGGAGCAAGCGATGAAAGTAAGATGAAAACAGCAGACGATGTTCAGAAAAAGTGCAACAGGCCAAAAGGGCAAGTTAACAACGCGCTTATGAGCTTGGTAAGCAAGGGGGTTGTCATAAGGAAGGTCAGGGAGAAGGCTGCTGGCTACTACTTGAATAAGACAGGTTAAGTCATGAAAACAATAGTTGTTGGTGCTGGCCCCGCCGGGCTTTTCTGCGCGTATGAGCTCGCCAAAGCTGGTGCTAAAGTAGTTGTGGTGGAGAGCGGAAGCGCCGTAGAAAGAAGAAGATGCCCGATGAAGAAGATGGGCTACTGCGCCAAATGCGAGCCCTGCAACCTCATACACGGAGTTGGAGGGGCTGGCTTATTCTCTGACGGGAAGCTTAACCTGGACCCAAGGATAGGAGGAGACATGCTGCAGTTCATGAAAGATGATGAAGCCCGCAGGCTGATAGAGTATGTTAACAGTGTTTTCAGCGAACATGGGGCGAAGGGGGAGAAGACTATTATTGATGAGAGGGCCGGGGCTCTTATAAGAAAGGCCAAGATGGCTGGAGTGACGTTCATACCGATCGTGCAGAGGCACATAGGCTCCGACATGCTGCCAGATGTTATAGAATCTCTGAAGAGCTACATGGAATCTCTTGGCGTGGAGTTCGTACTCAATACAACTGTGAGAGACATTGATGTGCACAACGGTGCTGCGAAGGGAGTTATTGTAGGCAGGAGGGTGATAAAAGGGGATTTTGTGGTGCTGGCAACTGGCAGGGGAGGGGCGCAGTGGCTTGCGAGGAAATGCATGCAGCTTGGCATTCCAACGCAACACCAGCCCCTTGATGTTGGTGTGAGGGTTGAGGTACCTGCCGAGATAATGAAGGAAGTTACAGATGTGTTCTGGGACCCGAAGTTCCACATACAGACAGGCCAGTATGACGATTTTGTCAGGACATTCTGCACATGCCCCTACGGCTTTGTGATATCCGAGAGCTACAACAACTTCATCTGCACCAATGGCCACTCGATGATATCGGTCAAATCGGAAAATACCAACTTCGCCCTGCTTGTCAGAGTCGCTCTCACGCATCCTGTCGAGAACACAACGGAATACGGCGAGTCAATAGCGAGGACAGCCTCAACGATAGGCGGCGGCAAGCCCGTACTCCAGAGGTTCGGGGACCTGAAGGCGGGCAGGAGGTCGACCTGGGAGAGGATAAAGAGGAGCTACGTCAAGCCCACATTCACGTACGTCACACCGGGGGATGTGAGCATGGTGCTTCCTGGGAGGATAATGGCGGACCTAAGGGAGGCGCTTGAGACGCTCAACAAAGTCATCCCGGGCGTTGCCGAGGATTCGACATTGCTTTATGCTCCTGAGATAAAGTTCCACGCGCTGAGGGTGAACGTGAGCAAGAAGATGGAAACGAATGTGGAAAACCTCTTTGCAGTTGGCGATGGTGCTGGAGTTTCTAGGGGGATAGTGGGAGCCGCGCTGAGCGGGGTTGTGGCTGCGAGAGAGATAATTAAGAGGTGTAGGGATGGATGAGATAGCTTTCTCAGCAAAGTACAAGGAATGGATCTCGATCAAGAAGATGGATATAGACGAAAAAACGACTCCGCCGGAAGTTGTGCACATGCTCTCGAATTTAAGAGAGTCCATCTCAAGGAAGGCTTTTGAGCTGAGCGGGATAGACAAGGGCAAAATAGATGCCTATGCGCTTGAATTGATTAAGGGGAAGAGGAAGGGCTATTCAACGCTCTCCGAGATATTCGGAGGGATGAAGCAGAAGGAAGTCAGGGAGGTGCTGCTGTCAGCATCAAGCGAGCAACTGCTTCCTATTGCGGAAACGTATTTTATGAAGAAGCTACTTACAAGCCTGGGTTATGAAGTCGATATAAGCGGGGAGATGATGTCAAAGATGTACCCAGAACTGAAGCTGCCAAAGCCAAAGGGCAGGTTTGGGAAGAAAAAAGAATGAGCTGAATGAAGAGAAGGTATTTATCTTTTGAATGATTAAATAATGCCTCTGAGGGGGGATGTGCTAGTCTGGTATGCTTCGGGGTTTGGGACCCCGCGACCCGAGTTCAAATCTCGGTCCCCCCACTTGAGATATACGACACCGAATCATAGCTCACCTTCTTAAATATTTAATCTTCTAAATATCTTGCTGAATTGTATGATTCCTGACAAGGAGCTTGAGAGAATAAGAAACGATTTCCCAATCTTGAGTAGAGGAATCAACGGAAAGCCTGTAATCTACTTCGATAACGCGTGCATGAGCCTCAGGCCCAAGCAGGTAATGCAAGCGATGAACCAGTATTACGAGGAATATCCTGCATGCGCCGGGAGGAGCATACACAAACTTGGGAGGGCAGTGACTGAGAGAGTTGCTGAAGCAAGGAAAACGATGGCAAAGTTTCTTGGTGCAAAGGTGGAGGAGATAGTTTTCACAAGAAATACGACCGAAGCCATAAATCTCGTTTCGCACTCGCTTGACTTCAAGAGAGGAGATGCGGTGGTAACCAGTGATAGGGAGCACAACTCCAATCTGCTCCCTTGGCAGTTCCTCTCCAAGAAAGCGGGAGTGGAGCACAGGGTGGTTTACTCCGATGACAACATGGAGTTTGACTTGGAAAGATTTGAGGAGGCTGTTGGCAAAGGAGTCAAACTTGTTTCCCTTTTTCACACTTCCAACCTGGACGGGTACACTCTCCCCGCAAGGGAGATAATCAAGATATCCCACGAGCATGGCTCTCTTGTTATGCTTGACGGAGCGCAGTCAGCCTCTCACAAGCAGGTGGATGTCAAAAAGCTGGATGTTGATTTTTTTGCTCTCTCCGGGCACAAGATGCTTGGACCATCGGGGACGGGAGTGCTTTACGGCAGGTATGAGCTACTTGAGAAGCTGGAGCCTTTCATGCTTGGCGGGGATACCGTGCAGAGCTCCACATACGATTCACATGTCCTGCTGAAGCCACCTGAGAAGTTCGAGGCGGGCTTACAGAACTATGCAGGCAGCATGGGGCTTGCGGAGGCAGCACGGTACATTGAGAAGGTTGGAAAGGATAAAATTGAGAAGCATGAAAATGAACTGAATAGATTCATCAGCGAAAGGCTTCTGCAAATCAAAGGCACTAGCATAATAGGCCCCAAACAGGTTGAACTCAGGGGCGGTGTAGTATCCTTCAACATTGAAGGACTGAACCACCACGATGTGGCTATAATGCTTGATGAGAGCAACATAATGGTGCGCTCTGGGCAGCACTGCGTTCACTCATGGTTCAACGCGCATAATATTCCGGGATGCGTGAGGGCATCTTTATATCTTTATAATACGAAAGAGGAAGCTGAGAAGTTCTTGGATAAGGTTGCGGAAATTGCAAAGTTGGGGTGAATTGATGATCCTATGTGTTGTTGCAATGGTGATATTCGGTGTGCTGGGGATATTCTCGGCAAAATACCGCGAGCTTGCAAAGGAGGCATTCAGCTGCGTCTTCAAAACAATTCAGCTCAAGCCATGCGACACCAAGCTTGACCAGAGGATAAAATCGAAGCTTATTGCAAAACTGATGAAGTATTCGCCTTGGCTTGCAAAGCTTACGTATAAAAATTTCTACATTCTCTCCTGGATCTTCACCTTGCTCTTCTTCGGCAGCATGGCTTACACCGCATACTCGTTATATAACTTGGCCGTTTATGGGAGCTGCAGCCCTGGCAGCTTCTGCATATTCAACCCAAATGCGAATGTTACGAAGGACAATAATGTCTGCAACATAACTGGTAAGTTCATTGAATTCTACGGGGAGGAGTGCCCTCACTGCAGGAAGATGATTCCCGTAGTCGCACAGGTTGAGAATGAAACAGGTGTGCATTTCGATAAGCTTGAGATATGGCACAACGACACCAACAAGAATATTTACCTGGTATATTCAGAGTACATAAACAGGGACTGCGGTTCTCTCGGCATACCTACGTTTGTAGCATTGAAGACAAACAATTCGATGTGCGGGGAGAAGAGCACTGATGAGCTGAAGACATTCATAATGCAGAATGGCTAGATCTCCAGGCTCTTTGACATGACGTAGAAACTCTCTGCCCCTTTCTCGACTTTCCTTGTTATAACGAAGCCATTTCTCTGGTATAGTTTTATTGCGGGAAGATTGCTCTGTTTGACCTGCAGATATGCCGCACTCTTGCCTTCCCTGACTGCAACCTCGCATATTTTGGCGAGGAGGGCACTTCCAATTCCCATCTGCCTGAATTCCGGGTCAACTGCAAGTTCCATAAGTTTCACTTTTCTTTCCATCAGCTTGAAGTCAGCAAACCCCGCAACAACTCCGTCAACTACGGCAACAAAGTAATCAAAACCCTTGGAGAGCCTTTTTAGTATTTTAGATGGAGTTGCTCGG
This sequence comes from Microcaldota archaeon, assembly GCA_026396455.1. Lineage (GTDB taxonomy): Archaea > Micrarchaeota > Micrarchaeia > Burarchaeales > Fermentimicrarchaeaceae > Fermentimicrarchaeum. The sequence continues at coordinate 38,042 of JAPLWT010000030.1, forward strand.
CGATGCGGGAAGTGGTAATTTGTTATCCCGGAAACTCGCTCGAAATCCCTCTTCTCAATTCTTCGGATTAACAAATGTGGAATGCCCATCAAAATATCTTTAGCAATAATCTTTTAAGAGTTTACGTTGAATAGTAGTGAATTGCGATAGAATAGGTTGGGTATATGCGAATAAATGAATTGTTCCAGGGAATTGCAATGGGGCTAATGGACGGGCTGATTACTATACTAGGCATTATTATTGGAGTTGGGATAGCAACAGATGACGCGAGAGTAGTTATAATCTCTGGGTTGATAGGCGGGATTTCAAACAGCTTCGGCACATCAATAGGTTTCTATACCTCAGAAAATGCAGAGAGAGGTCAGCAGATAGAGTTTTACAAGAGGAACAAGGGCGCTCGAAAAAACCAGCAGTACATTCACTCGCATTCGGAAATACTTGGCAGCACAGTTCTAAGCTTTATGGCGGGGGCTTTAGCCCTAATCCTACCGCTCCTTCCATTCTTCTTACTGTATGATATAACAGCTAGCATGACCAGCTCACTTATAATCTGCGCCGTGCTACTCTTTGCACTCGGGTATTACATTGGAAAGGTCAACGAGACTGACAGGTTAAGAAGTGGATTGAAGTATGCTAGTCTAGGAATCATAAGCTCCTTTATCGCTTTTATTTTAGGAGAAATTCTGAGGACTTTTATACTTGGAAAATGAGGAGTTCTTTGGGGATAAGACAAGCAACAGCAAGCAATTATCTTGGGTGTTTACAATAAGTTTTTAATATAGATGCTCAAAAAATTATTGCATGGAAAACATTGTACCAAAGAAAATTTTCTTGACTAAAGGCGTAGGGAAAGATAGAGATCCTTTATCTTCTTTTGAGCGCGCCTTGAAAGACGCCGGAATTGAGAGATGCAATCTAGTGAACGTCTCAAGCATTCTTCCTCCCAACTGCGAGGTAATGCCGCGTGAGAGGGGAATTGAACTGCTTAAGCCGGGACAGATAACCTTTGTGGTGATGAGCAGGAATTCATCGAACGAGCCGAACAGGCTTTTGGCATCTTCCATAGGAGTTGCTATACCTGCCGACAGGTCCATGTACGGCTACCTCAGCGAGTACCACTCCTTTGGGGAGACTGACGAGAAGGCCGGTGAGAAGGCGGAGGATCTGGCTGCGAGCATGCTTGCATCAACCCTTGGCATAGACTTCGATGTAAAGCAGAGCTGGGATGAGAAGGAGCAGCTCTTCAAGCTCAGCGGAAAAATAGTCAAAACAAGGAATATCGCACAGTCAGCAATTGTTGACAAGGACGGAATGTGGATGACGGTTCTTTCCGCTGCGGTTCTGCTTCTTGAGTAGTTTAAAAACAAGGAGAGATAACTCTGGGTGCATAAGCGCTGTGAGATGCCCTTGATACTAGTCTAGGAAATCCTGCGGTGTGGGAGGCTCTTTCTTGTCTCCTTTCCTCTCCCTTATCTGCCCCACTATCTTGTCCTGCAAATCTTTGGGCAGCCTCTCAAACCCTGCGTGTTCATAGTACCAGAGTGCCCTGCCCTGAGTTGCTCCTCTTATATCATCCGAGAACCCGAACATGTCCGCAACAGGCACCTTTGCAGTTAGCGTCACAATTTCGTCTTCCTGCTGTATATCCAAAACCTGGCCTCTCCTTGCCTGTACCTGAGATATTATTGGGCCCATGTATTCCTGGGGAGCCTGGACAAGCAGCTTCTGCTTTGGCTCTAGAAGGACAGTTCCTGCTATAAGCATAGCAGCGTATATGGGCCTCTTTATTGCAGGTATTATCTGGGCGGGACCCCTGTGAACAGGATCCTCATGAATTGTAGCATCTGTTATTTTCACCTTGACCCCCATCACCTTCTCCTTTGCCAGCGGTCCAAGGTTCACCGCTTCCTCAAAACCCTGCATGAGGAGTTCCATCACTTCGTTCATATACTGAATTCCCCTTGTCATATCGATGAGAACACACCTGTTGAAAACATCCTTGACATTCTTCGCCTCTTCCCTGTTCATTCCGCCCTCTATGAAGACATCAACCAGTTTCTTTCCTTTGGGCTTTCCATCGGGAATCTCGCCCTCAACCATCTTCTTGTAGACTCCTTCCTCGAGGGGCTCAACAATAACCTTGAATTTGCTGTGCTTGTTCGGTGACTTACCCTCAACAGGCCCTGCAGAACCGATGATGTTTTCCCTGTAGACCACGATTGGTTTTGAGGTCTCTATCTCAATCTTCGCATCCTTCAGCAGCTTGTACTCTATAATCTCCAAATGAAGCTCGCCCATCCCAGATATGAGGTGCTCGCCGGTCTCCTGGTTTATCTCGATCTTTATGGTGGGATCCTCCTTCGCGAGCCTTCTGAGCGCCTCGACAAGTTTTACCAGGTCCTTGGTGTTCTTGGCTTCTATTGATTTTGTGACAACTGGCTCAGAGGAGTGCTTTATCTGCTCGAATGGCTCTATCTTCTCCTCGCTCACCGTCTCTCCAACATAAAGATTGCGGAGCCCAACGATTGCGGCTATGTTTCCGGCCGGGACCTCTTCCACCATAACCCTGTTCGGCCCCATGTATACCCCAACCTGCTGGATTTTCTCGACTGAGAGAGTCGATGCAACATTCACTTCAACCCCTTTCTTTGCAACCCCTGAGAAAAACATTCCGACTCCTACCTCGCCGGCATGCTCATCCATCACAACTCCAAATATTATCATGCACAGCTTGCCTTTGGGGTCGCAATTGATCATGTCCTTCCCAGAAGTGCTGTTCAAATCGCCTTTCCAGAGAGTTTGAATTCTGTACTTCTGCGCAACTGCGGGGTTGGGAAGGTGAGTGATTACCATCTCAAGCAATACTTCCTCAAGAGGTGCTTTTTCAACAAGCGATTTATGGTCCTCAACGCTGCAGTATTTGTATATATCTTTGAAATTCAGTTTCGTCTTCTGCATGCAAGGGAAGCTCAGTCCCCATTTGTTGTAAGCAGAACCGAATGCCACATTGCCCTTCTCAACCTTTATGAGCCACTCCTCCTTGAATTCCTTAGGACCATATCGGGTTATCAAAACGTTTACAGAATTTATTATTTTGACAAGCCTCTCATACATGTCTTCAGGCCCCAATTTCAATTCATTTATCAGTCTGTCAATCTTGTTTATGAAGAGAACCGGTTTTGCTTTCTCCTTCATGGCCTGCCTCAAGACAGTTTCAGTCTGCGGCATAACCCCTTCCACTGAATCTATGACAAGGATAACACCATCAATTGCTCTCATGGCTCTTGTGACATGCCCTCCGAAGTCTATGTGGCCTGGCGTGTCTATGAGGTTTACGAGGTAATCCTTTCCCCCATAGTGGAACCCCAGCGATATGTCTGATGCCTTTATTGTCATGCTCCTCTGCTGCTCTATCTCCTCAGAGTCCATGACTTTGAGCTCTCCTGCCAAATCCTTCGATATGAGTCCTGCACCTGCCACAAGCGAGTCAGTCAGTGTGGTTTTGCCATGGTCCACATGGGCGATTATTGCCACATTCCTTATATGCTCTGGTTGGAACATGAGTTTCTGAATTTCTTCTACGACAAACTCCTTTCTGACCATAGAACCACCAAAAGAGATTACCTGGCGCTCCTAGCCATTCTCTCAGTCTCATCCCTCTTCTTTATTGCATAGCTGCTCTGGTCGTTCTTTGCAGCAAGGGTAATTTCATCCGAAAGCGCCTGCGCGAGGGTCTTCTTCTTATCAAAAGCACCCATGATTGCAGCCAGGCTGAGGTTCCTCAGCGCCATGTCTAGCCTCCTGCTGGCTGAAACATCAACCGCAACCTGATAGGAGACACCCCCGTACTGCACCCTCGTAGTATCCTCCCTTGGGGCAGTGTTCTGGATGGCATCAACAAGAACCTGCACGGGGTTGAATTTGGTCGCCTTTGCTATTGAATCGAAAGCATCCTCCACAATTTTCATTGCCTTGAACTTCTTGCCCTGCAGCCTTCCGTGGGTCCTTATAACTTTGCCTGATGTTTTCTCACCAGTGCCTCCCCTCATGAGCTTGTTCACCAGCCTCTCCACAACATTCACCTTCATCTTCCCGAACTGCTTGTCGCCGTGCCTGCCGTGGGAGTGCGGTATTGAAACTGGAGTCAGGTCAAGATACTTGCTGAGGCTTGGGTCAATGACCTTAACCTCTGATATATCATATTTTCCGAAAATCTTTTCCATTGAAACTACCTCTTTGGCTTCTCCCTCTTTCCAACTCTCACGTCTTCAAGCGGTACGCCGTTTACGGCAACTACCTTATGCCTCACTCCAGGTATTGAGCCCATCTGCCCCCTCTGGGAGCCTCCAAGTCCCTCCACGGTTACCTCATCGTGCTCATCTATGAAGCTTATTGCACCGTCTTTTGGAGCGAAAGCAGTGATTACCTTGCCGCTCCTTATGAGCTGAACTTTCACGCATTTTATAAGACCGGAGTGGGGTTGCTTCTGCTCAAGAGCCTTCTTCTCCAAAACAATTCCCTTGGCCTGGGGAGAACCTTCAAGTGGGTCGAACTTATCCTTAAGCTTAAGCTTTTTCCTCTTCCAGGATTTTTTCAACCATCTCATCTTCTTTCTTCTCCTCTGCATATCCCTTCCTGCAAATTCTCCTAGTCCCATACAAGCACCTTAGATCAATTTTAGATCCATGTTGAAGTATCTCTGCACCAGCATCCTTGCCAGCTTGACTCTCTCACCATTCCTCCCAATTGCGGCACCCCTGTCACGGGGGTCAACGGTCACATAGGCAACCTTGCCGCCATCTCCTTCCTCAATTTTGAGGTTTTTTATTTCGATGCTGGAGAATATATTCCTTACGAATCTCTCCGGGTCATCCGCATGCTCAACAACGTCAACCTTTCTCTTGAAAGCATCCTTGACGCGCATTATTGCGCTTCCGCCCTTCCCAATTGCCCTTCCGAGCTCACCTTCGCTCACGACGAAAACTGCACTCTCCTTACTTATCACGCAGTCCCTCACAGATGCGCCAGTAAGTTGCTGGAAGAGCGAGATGCATTTTATGTCGTCATTGTTCAACTTTACCAAGCAATCACTTCACGAGCTCTAGCACGTTTGAGTTCCCGGGGTCATGTATGCTCAACGCAGAAATCGGGAATGGCTTTCCGCATAAGGAGCCTAATTCCAGAGAAGTCTCGCTGGACACATAGACAGCCGTTTTGGACAACTTAGAATAATATGTAATATCTTCTTTAAATTTCTTTGGGCAATTGCTTGAGATAATTATCAGTCTTGCCTCTCCGCTTGAAGCGAGGCGCAGGGCGCTCTTCACTCCGAAATCCACTTTTCCCGTATCCACGGCCATTCTTATTGCTTTATCTATATCCGCCATCTTATCACTTCTTTCCAAGTTTCATCATGAGTTTTACGGTACCGGTTCCCACTGGAACCTCCTGTCCCACTATGACATTCTCAGTGACTCCCAGAAGCTTGTCCTCGTCCGCCTTCACTGCTGCGGTTATGAGATGCTTTATCGTCTCCTCAAACGCAGCTCTTGCGAGTATGCTTACTTTCTCACCGCTGAGCCCATGCCTCCCAACAGGCTTTAGAGTGCCGTCCATTGTCATGGCATCGGCAAGCAGCATTATGTGCCTGACATCAACGTCAAGCTTCTGCATCGAGAGCACCTGATTGGCCTCTCGGATTATGGCATTCCTCGCAGCTTCTATGCCGAGCACCTTCTCAACTTCCTTTATGTTGTTCGTATATGAGCGTACAGAGTCAACTCCATCCCACTTGAGAACTTCCTCGAAGTTTGAGCCTCCTGTCCTGAGGAAGTATTCCCCATCTCCCTTGAGTACAACAACCCTTGATATGCCGTTTATTCCCTTTACGTGAAGCGACTTGAGCTTGTTGGTTGCCCTTCTCACCGAGCGCAGAAGGGTTGTTTTCGGCTTGATGATTATTAAATTCCCCTCCTCCCTTATTGAACCGCTCGCCACCTTCTTTATCTTCTTTGTTATCTCCCCGGTAGTAACCCCCTGCTCCTTCATGGATTGCGGAGAAGGTATTATCTCTATTTCTTTTTTAGCGAAGTTCTCCCTTATCTCAGCTATTTTGCTGAGGCTGATCTCCTCGATCTCCTCTGCCATCTTCCTTGCGCTCTCCTCATCCTTCGAGTACTGTTTTGTCAGGTAGATATCCATTGTGGGCTTCTTGGGGCTTCTTCTCATATCAACTATCTCTATGAGCCTCGGTAGACCTGTAGGGACCTGCTCGGCAACTCCCGCGTAGTGGAAGGTCCTCATTGTCATCTGTGTGCCTGGCTCCCCTATGGATTGCGCAGCAAGAACGCCGACTGCCTCGCCAGGATCTATAGCTCTCTTTCCGGCCATATCACTCCCTCTCAGGCCCTGTCATGGCCTCTCCACCTTTCGTAATCTTCTTGGGGTCGTTTCCATCCCCACCATATATAAACTCCACTATCCTGCCTCCAGAATCCCTCACTGTGCCGTCTGAGCGGACGACCAAATCCTGCAGAGCATTGATGAGCCTCCTCTGCATGTAACCCGAACGTGCTGTTCTTATTGCAGTGTTGACAAGCGATTCCCTTCCTCCCATGGAATGGAAGAAGAACTCCTTGGGGTTGAGCCCTTTCTTGAATGAAGATGCGACAAATCCCTTCGCATCAGCCCCCAGGTCCCCTCTTTTGAAGTGGATGAGCACCCTCCCTCTGTATCCTCTGCTCATTCTCTTTCCCCTCACTGCCTGCTGTCCTAGCATAGCGGACATCTGTATGGCGTTGAGTATGCTTCCTCTTGAGCCTATCCTAGCCATGAGGATGGATGTGTTCTCTGCACCAAGAGATGTCTGCACTATGTTCTCGCAGTTGTTTCTTGTTTTGGAGAGGGCCATCATTATTCTCTCCTCAAGGGTTTCTCTCAGGGTCCTGCCCGGCAGTCTCGCGAGAGTCTTGTTCTTGAACTGCATGACAAGAGAATCAACCTCTCTCCTCGCATTTTCGATTATCTCATCAACCTGTCGGATTCCTTCCTCGGGAATTGTGTAGCTTGTCAGGTCAACTGAGAAGCCCTGCTTGGATATCATGTAGAGGGCCATGCGCGTTGCATTGTCTATGAACTCACGCGCAACATCGGAGTTATAGTCCCTCACTATCTTTTCTATCAGCTCGCTCTCAAACCCTTTGCTCTCAATTGCACCTGAAACGATTTTTCCGTTCTTTATTAC
>JAPLWT010000050.1 GCA_026396455.1 Microcaldota archaeon
AGAGGAAGCGGAGTGGCCCTCTCACAGCAGACTTGGGAGACGCCTCTCGGCACTGAGGATAATGACAAAGAACTTGGGGCGCTTGTGCAGAAGAATTCAAATCTAATCGACTTTGATGAAACAGCTCACGAGGGAGAGCATTCAATAGAGGTCCAGCTGCCTTTCCTCCAGTTCCTCTACAAGAATACCAGGTTTGTGCCGATATGCATGGGCTTGGGCGATTATGAGACTGCCGAAGAAATTGCGAATGCGGTATTCAGGGCATCCCAGGAACTCAAGAGGGAGGTTCTGGTTATAGCCAGCTCGGACTTCACACACTTCGAGGATGCGCAGAGCGCCAAGAGGAAGGATGAACTTGCCATAAAATACATAGAGAAATTGGATGCAAGAGGTTTCCTAAAAGAAGTTAGGAATAATAATATCTCAATCTGCGGCTACGCCCCGATAATGGCCGCAATCATCTACTCCAAGCTTAAGGAGGGAAGGGAAGCCAAAGTTCTGAAATACGCCAATTCCGGGGATATGACAAAGGACTACCGGGAAGTTGTAGCATACTGCTCAATTGCATTTCCCAAGTAGCTGATGTTCTGCTCCTGTCGAACATGGTGCGCAAAGTGAATATAGATATAAAAACTTCCTTTTTCCTAAGTAGTTTGTGAAAATAATCCTCGCCATTACCGGGGCTTCTGGTGTTCCCATTGGAATGAGGCTAGCCGAAGCTCTGAGGAAAGAGCAGCTTAGCATAATTGTAAGCGAGAATGCGAAGAAAGTTGTTGGATACGAAGTGGGGGACGTGAAGAAATTCCTGGCTGAGCTTAGCAAATACGGCAAACTCTACAACGAAGCGGAAATAGACGCTCCTCCTGCTTCAGGCTCTGCCATTTTCGATGCAATGGTGGTATGCCCCTGCTCAATGAAAACCCTCTCGGCAGTTGCAAATGGTTACTGCCACAACCTCATAACGAGGAGCGCGGATGTCATGCTGAAGGAGGGCAGGAAGCTTGTCATCGTACCCAGAGAGACTCCGGTGAGTGCAATTCATCTGGAGAATATGCTGAAGCTCTCAAGGCTTGGAGTTGTGATTCTGCCGGCTTCCCCTGCCTTCTACCACAAGCCAAAAGGAATTGGGGATATGGTGGATTTCATAGTAGGGAAGATCCTGGATTCGCTGAGGATTGAGAATCATCTATACAAAAGGTGGAATGGGTGAAAATCACTATCAGTAAAATCTTTCTCGTGACAGGCTCATTGCTAATTTCAGTGGGCTTTCTAGCCCCTTCGCAGAACCACCCAAGCGTGAATCTGATTGACATACTCCTAATAATCTTGATGTGGTGCTTCTTGCTGGCAGCTTTCAGATTTCATGACGAGATCTTCCGCAAGGACCGCATTCTTCTAGGGGTGATGCCACTCCTTGCTCTGGAGTTCATCCTGTTGCTGCTTAGCCTGAACTACCTGCTATCATTCGGGATAAGGGAATTCAACCTATATGCAATACTGCTTGGCTGGGCTTTTTTCAATGGAGGCCTTTACTATGATACTAAAGGGGTTTTGAAAGCGGCACCAGAAAAGAGGTGATGGAATGCTCAGGGATTTCATAAGAAAACTCAGGCTCTCAAAGGAGCTTGTCGTGATAAAGAAGCCTGTCAGCAAGAAGTTTGTTGCTGCAGCCATACTGAAAGAACTTGATGGAAGGCCTGTGCTCTTTGAGAAGATAGAGGAGAGCAGATTCAAGGTCATCGGGAACGTATTCTCATCAAGGGAACTCATTGCAAAGTCCCTCGGCGTGCCGAAGGAGAAAATGCTGTCCAGGATTGAGCATGCAATAGACAACCCCAGCGAGCCGCAGCTTGTCAAGAAGGCTCCCTGCCAGGAGGTTGTGGAGGAAGGAGTGGACCTCAACAAGCTTCCCATACTCACTCATTGCAAGGAGGATGGCGGACCTTACGTTTCATCAGGGGTGGTTGTCGCAAAGGATCCAGAGCTTGGAAGGAACTCATCTTTCCACAGGCTGATGCAGCTGGATGAGAGAAGGTTCGTGATGAGAATCGTGCCAAGACATCTGAATGAATTCATGAAAAGGAATGGCGGGGAGCTTGATGTCGCAGTCTGCATAGGGAATTCCGTTAACTTTCTGCTGGCAGGAGCGACATCTGTTGAGCTGGGTTTCGACGAGATGAAGATAGCGAATGCATTGGAGAAACTGCCGATTGCGCGTTGCAAGACTGTGGATACCGAGGTTCCCGCCCAGACTGAATTTGTGCTCGAGGGGAGAATTACAAGGGAGCTCGCTCCCGAGGGTCCTTTCGTAGATTTAACTGAGACATGCGATGTAATCAGGGAACAGAATGTGCTTGAAATAAAGAAGATAACCCACAGGAAGGATGCATTGTACCACGCCCTTCTGCCAGGGTGCAACGAGCACAAGCTCCTCATGGGGATGCCCAGGGAGCCAACAATATTCAGAGAGGTGAATAAGGTATGTGACTGCAAGGATGTCCGCCTTACTCTCGGGGGATGCTCCTGGCTGCATGCAGTTGTCAGGATAAAGAAGAAGAATGAGGATGATGGCAAGAGGGCAATTGAGGCTGCCTTCAAAGGGCATTCATCGCTCAAGCATGTGCTTATCGTAGATGATGATATAAACATCTACAACCCACTTGATGTGGAGTGGGCAATAGCCACCAGATTCCAGGCAAAGGATGGGCTGGTGGTCAAACCGCATGAGAAGGGCTCATCACTGGACCCTTCCGCGAACCCATACACAAGGGAGACGAGCAAGATGGGCCTTGATGCAACCGCCCCTCTGAAGAAGCACCTGAAAGATTTCAAGAAGGCGGAATTTCCAAAAGTGAAGATTGGGAGGTATCTCTGATGCACCTTAGCAGGGAGGAAGAGGATATCTTGGGAGGAGAGCATGGAGTTGCCGCAGCCAAATCGATGGAGATCCTCCTAGCAATTTGCAAAATATTCGGGGCAGAGAAGCTGATTCCGGTAACCTCGGCGCAGATTTCAGGGGTGAGCTACAAGACTGTTGGGGACGCAGGGCTGGAGTTCCTTCAGAGCTTCGCAAAGGATGGCAGGGTCAGGATTCCCAGCTATCTCAACCCATGCGGCATGGACCTTGAGGAATGGAAGAGGATGGGCTTCCCGAAGGATTTTGCCAGGAAACAGTTGAGGATAATTCAAGCTTACCAGAAAATGGGGGTGGAGTCCACGTGCACCTGCACCCCATACCTCATAGGGATACTGCCGAAGAAAGGGGAGCATATAGCCTGGAGCGAGAGTTCCGCGGTGATATTCGCCAATTCCGCGCTCGGGGCAAGGACGAACAGGGAGAGCGGAATGAGCGCTTTGGCATCTGCAATTACCGGAAGGACCCCGTACTTCGGCTATCACCTTGATGAGAACCGAATTGCAGAAGTGGTGTTTGACGTAAAGGTTAAGCTTGAGGATATGTCGGATTTTGGTGCGCTGGGAATCTACGCTGGAGGAATAGCCAAGCAGCGGGTTGTTGCATTTGAGGGGATGGAAGACTTCACGGTTGATGAGGTAAAGGCTCTGGGAGCAGCCCTTGCTGCATCTGGCTCTGTTGCACTTTTCTTCATCGAGGGAGTCACCTCGGAATGGAGAGTGGTGGGCAAGCCAGAGCGAGTGGAGTTCGGCGGCAGGGAGCTGAAGGAAACCAAGGAAAGCCTGAACTCCTCAAAGGATGCCGAGCTGATAGCGATTGGCTGTCCCCACTGCTCCCTTGAGGAGATAAAAGAGATAGCCGAGAAACTGCGGGGAAAAAAGCTGAAAAGGAAGCTGTGGGTGTGCACTGCAAGAAAAATCAAGACCAAGGCAGACAAGCTGGGCCTTACAAGAATAATCGAGGAGGCAGGAGGAAGGGTGGTCAGCGATACCTGCATGGTTGTCTCCCCAATCGAAGACATGAATTTCAAGCGCACTGCAGTGAACTCCGGCAAGGCAGCGCACTACCTGCCGAGCTTCTGCAAGCAGAAGGTGCTTTTCGGCTCGCTGAAGGATATCCTGGAGTAAGAGTATGAAGATAAAAGGAAGGGCAATTTCAAGAGGAAAGGCGGAAGGAGAAGCCCTGGTCAGCACTGAGGCTATAGGCTTCCTAGGGGAGGTGGATACAAAGACAGGAGTTGTTGTAAACCCCAAGCATCCGCTTTTCAGGAAGTGCATGGCAGGAAAGATATTGGTCTTTCCAAGAGGCAGGGGTTCAACTGTTGGCTCCTATGCGCTGTACCAGCTGAAGAAGAACGGGAAAGCTCCGAATGCAATTGTGAATGAGGAGGCTGAGGTCATAGTCGCAGTCGGTGCAATAATATCCGAGATTCCCATGGTGGACAAGCTGGAGAAGAGGGGATTCAAGCTTATAAAGAATGGAAGCAAAGTTGTTGTGGACGGGGATAAGGGAATTGTCGAGGTAATGAGATGAGCGAGCTGGTCTTCGTAAAGCTTGGCGGAAGCTTGATAACCGACAAGACTAAGCCATTCACTGCAAGGTTGCAGGTTATAAACCGGCTCGCCAGGGAGATTCACGAGGCAAAGGAGGAAGGAAAGCTGAAGCTTCTTGTCGGCCATGGCGGTGGCTCTTTCCCGCATGTTCCTGCAAAGAAATACGAGGTGCACAAGGGAGTGGTAAGCCCGGAAACCTACAAGGGTGTCGCAGAAGTGCAGGATGCTGCGTCAAGGCTGAACAGGATTGTTGTCGAAAGCCTCATTGAAGCAGGGGAGAACGCAGTCTCTGTGCAGCCGTCTGCATGCGCCCTGGCAAGGAGTGGGAAGATAGCCCATTTTGACGTCAAGCCTCTGAAAAGGATGCTCTCAGAGAATCTGCTCCCTGTTCCTTACGGGGATGTGGTGGTTGATTTGGAGAGGGGCTGCTCCATACTTTCTACTGAGGTGATTTTTGACTATCTCGCAAGGAGACTCAAGCCAAAAAGAATTATCCTGGCTGGAGTGACAGACGGGGTTTTCACCTCTGACCCCCAGCTGAATCCAAAAGCCAAAAAGATTCCTGAGGTAACTCCCAGGAATTTCGAGGAGATAAAATCCTCCCTGAAGGGCTCCTATGGAATAGATGTTACCGGCGGGATGCTGCACAAGGTTGAGACACTGGTTGGACTCGCTGAACATGGGATAACCAGCAATATCATCAGCGGACTGGAAGAAGGGAATCTGAAGAATGCCATGCTGGGAAGGAAGAGCGGGACAATTATCCATGAATGACACTAAATTGTATACTTTTACTAACTTTGAAGTTTAGTAAGTGAGATCTAAGATCCCTCCTCCGTCGTAAAAATAAGAGCGCCCCGAGTCGGACTCGAACCGACGACCTACTGGTTTCTGCAGTCGGTTAACAGCTTCGACCAATCCATGACAGTCGCTCTACCGACTGAGCTATCGGGGCGTATCTGATTAGTTTGGTAGATGAAGTTTAAAAAATGAATGGGAAATCAAGATTTAAATAAGCGTTCAAATTCTTGGATATGTTTTGGATGCGAAGAACCAATTACCTTATACCAAAGTAAACAATTTTTATAACCTCGTATACACATTCTATAGCAAACTCTCCAATTTTTATTTTTTGTCGTCCACATTGAAAAACTCGAGAAACCAAGAAGTTTAATTAATCGTTTTATTTGATTCGCTAGTCTTTTAGAAGTTGTACATATATGAATACGAGGATACAATTTACCTTTTTTCTTTTCTAAATAAAAGTTGCCATCAGTATCAAAAATACCACGTATACATGCGACGCTAAGTTTTTCATCTTTCATTATTACTTTCGGTATTCCGATATTACCCTTTGGTCCCATTGGCAATCGAAAACATTCATGTTTATACTTTACTAGTGGCTTAGAGCATATCTGAAAGCCTATGACGTCATCCCACTCTCTTAAAACAACATCAATCTTGTATACTTGTTTATATAAATTTTTGATATATCCCTCATAAAATGTTCTGTCGGATATTTTATTACCTCGAAGGGAGTAAATTCCTCCACTCTGGTAGAGGCCCATACTCCCGTCTCCTATATGGAGACCTATCTCTTCAGCCAATTTCTCGCTCATTGCTTTTGGTAACTTTACATCCACTTCCTCACCCCCAACTTAGGGGAGGAAATTCTTCTTCTCAAGCTTTTCTCTTACATACTCCCCAACGAAAGATAATCTAGGTCCCTGCAGCGCATCCTGCTCAATCTTCTTCTTTGTTGCAAGAACCGTTTTCAGCTCTTCCACCCATTCCTTGTGGGCGGTTATCCACGGGTAGGTGAGCATCTCCTCGGCTCTCTTCAGATCGACATCCTTCGTTTTTATTGTGAGTTTGCCCAGGAAATCGTAATCCACGATATCCCTCATGGTCACCCCGATGAACCTCGCTTCAGGAGTTGCAATATCACTGCCAAGGTACGCAAGGTTCATGCTTCCCGTCTTTATCGCCCAGTAGATATACCAGCCCCAGGCATCGCAGTCCGTGAAGCAGTATACTGGCAGCTTCTTGTCAGCCAGCCTCCTTATAAGCCTCCTGCATCCCCTTGAGGACTGCCCCTTCGGAGTTATGAGCACGCAGTTCTCCTTCTTCCAGAATTTATCCTCATTAAGCCTCTGCCAGAGGGCGTCCTTCTCAACCACAAGAACGTAATCCGCATCAACGCTCACAAAATCCATTCCATTGTCCACATCGCTGGGAATCATCCAACCGCTTCTTCCCTGCTTAGAGCAGTCTATCTCATCGGTTGCTCCTCCGAACTTGTCCTTGAGCACAAGATTTCCTGCAACAACCCCCTTCCTGTCCGTGTTGAGGTTCAAATCCTCCCTCTTCACATCAAGGGCCACCTCCAAATCCTCAACAAGAGGGTTGCTCTCGCTCTGCTCTGAGAACAAATCCTCGTCAACACTGTCTCCAAGGGTGAATTTTAGCTGGTAGAAAAGGCCTCTTATACTCGTGTGGGAGTCCTCCTTCAGGAATTTCTTGCATTTGGATGCAACTGCAACTGTCTGCATGAACTTCTTGGCCTGCCCAACATTGAGGAAAGTTCTCGTCTCCCTCTTTTCACCAAGCTTTATGTAGCCCAAACTCTCATCAAACAATATATTCCCCCTACTCCTCAGTAAGCACTCGAAAGTTGGCGCCTCGCCAACATCTATCTCTTTAAGCATATCCCTCCCAAGCCCTTCCAATTTGCTCAGGACTTCGGACGAGCTTTCCTTCTCACTCTTCTTTTTCATTCTCCTCTACCTCCTTAACCTCATCAACTGCCTCTTCGGCTTCCCCCTCAATCTTCTCATACTTCGTCTCAATCATGTTAATGAGCTTCTTCTCAATATCCGCAGGAGCGCTGGTGCCTGCCAAATCCGCCAAATCTGCTGATAGCTCCTTTACATAACGCATTATTATCTTCTTCTTAGTCTCCTTGTCCATCTCCCTTACTTTGCCTCTCAGGTAAACCTGCATGTCCCTTGCAACTTCCATTATTGCATACCTTATCTCCCCGACTATCTCCTCTTCCATTGTTATGGCCTGCTTTCCAGTCCCGGTGTAGGGAACATGCACAGACACGAAGTTTGCGAAAACTGTCACGGGCTCCTTATCGAAATCCCTTATGTCATACCTCTTCCAGTCTATATTCTTCACAGCCTCTGTTATTGCGCATGAGCCGCCATCGAACATCAGAGGAACCCTGTTTGCGTATCTTATAATGTCCCCGCCCCTCCCCTCATCGCTTCTGGCTCTCCCCGAATTCCCCCCGTAGGCTATTGCAGCCTCAACCATGAAGGGAATTCCGCCTCTGAACACCTTGGGCCTCCTCTCGCTCACGGAAACAAACTCAGGAGCAAGTATGTTTCTCAGCGCTTTTTCAATCTGGTCAGAGCCTATGGGCCTAAGCGCATCAGTGGGAGGTGCAATCCATTTCAAAGTCTTTACTGAATTGACTATAGCCTCTGCCTCCGGCCACTTCAAATCTCTCGGATGCTTCTCAAAATTGACAGTTGGAACAAGCTTGGCAAGC
This sequence comes from Microcaldota archaeon, assembly GCA_026396455.1. Taxonomy (GTDB): domain Archaea; phylum Micrarchaeota; class Micrarchaeia; order Burarchaeales; family Fermentimicrarchaeaceae; genus Fermentimicrarchaeum. The sequence goes on from JAPLWT010000050.1 coordinate 8,027, forward strand.
TCCTCAACCTTCGCGGAGCTCATCCTTGAGAACGTGTTTGTAAGGAAAGAGGAAAGCTTCCTGGAGTCCGTCCTATGAGCCATATCCACCAAATCGCCAGTGGTAATCCCGAGGGGATGCGGCTGTATCTCGGCAGGCTTCTCAGGAATCTTATCAGAAGCCCTCTGGAATACGTGCTTCTCGCCAGTGGGCTCTGTCAAAGTTATCTGCGCGTGCGGGTTTGCCATGGCAGTTCTCTTGAGATACTCGTAAACTCCATGCTCGCTCTTGTCATACTTCACTTC
>JAPLWT010000058.1 GCA_026396455.1 Microcaldota archaeon
GTTGCTACTGCAACATCTCTCTCCTTATGCAAGGAATTGCAGGCGTTACTTCCCCCTTGCCCAGGGGTAGCTCTCATAAGTATATTGCGTGCAGCGTTGAGGTCTCTGTCTATTAATAAACCGCAGAAAGGGCAGTTATGCATCCTATCTGCCAAGTCTTTTTTGACAATTTCATGACAGTTGCTGCACTCTTGCGTCGTATCTTTTGGGTCTACAAACACCACTCTGCATCCAGCTCCTTCCGCCTTGTATGCAAGCATATTTGCAAACATATTCCATCCTGCATCATTTATCTGTTTGCCGTAATTCTCCATACTCATTTCCTGTGAGGCAAGCTTCTCGGATGCAATGAAGGAATAATCATTCACCAATTCAGTTGAAATCTTATGCAAGAAGTCTCTCCTTGTGTTCGAAATCTTCTCATGCAGCTTTGCAACTCTTATTTTTGCTTTTTTGTAATTCTTAGTTCTTTTCTTGTGGAAGCTGAACTTTCTCTGTATGAAGGCAAGTCTTTCTTCATATCTCTTGAAATGCCTTGGGTTGTCTATCTTCATTCCATTTGAAAGAGTTGCAAATGTCTTCAGCCCCAAATCAATTCCAATTGCCTCCCCCTTGTTTTCTTTTGGAAGAGGTATTTCTTCTTCAGCAGTGAAAATTGCAAACCACTTTCCTGATGACTCTTTTTTTAGGGTTAATGTCTTAATTCTGCCTTTTATCTCCCTGTGCTTCTTCACTGCAATCTCACCAAAAGGAGTTACTTTGAGTTTCTTATCTAGAGAGAAACCAGACCCATACTGCGGATAATGTAAACTTTTCATCCGGTCAATTGACTTGAAGCGTGGGAAGCCTGCTTTTCTGCCTTGTTTCTTCAGTTTGAAATACCTCACTGTTGAGTTGAAAACTCTGTGTGCAATTTCTTGCTGTGTTTGGGAGTAGAGCCCATAGTTCCTTACCATCATTTGGAGAGTACTCTTCGTTGGAAAGTAGCCAAAGCCTTCGTAGGTTTGTTTGCAGTGCTCCAGAAGCTCATTCCAGAGATTCTTTGCTAGACAAAGATGATGATTAAGAAGCTCCTCCTGCTTCTTCGAGGGATATATTCTGAATTTGTAGGCTCTCATAGACGTTATTTACGTCTGTTTTTCCCTTTATAAACCTCTGGGAGGGGGGTAACTTTCCAGTTAATTCTATTTGAGCAAATTGGAGCTGACTAATGCGACAAAAGTTCACAGCTGATGATTATACGACAGAACCCTTCGATCTTGGGATGAGTTTCCATCTGTTGTCAATCTTCCATTCTCGATACTCAAACAATCAGCCCACCTCTAAAGGAGAAAGGGTTTTTAACTTCCGGTATATAAAGCTAATTATATGGAAGTATTTGAGAGAGAGCCTGAGGATGGGGTGGACTTCCTCGTGAGCAACGGGCATGGAATGTTCTTTCTAATCCCTACAAAGCAGTGCAGAAATGAGAGGCATAGGGAGAAGGAGGTGCAGAACCCTTCCAAATGGCATGGGCTTTTCATAAGAAGCAAAAAGCTTCTTGAAGGATGGAACACCGAAGTTGGCTCTGTCCAGCTCTCACCCAAAAACCAGCTCTCATTCGAGACTGACCTGACTACCGTAACAAGAAGGTTTGAGGTTGACGGCTCTGAAGCTGTTGAAGAAATATTCATCCCGAACGATTTATTCTCAATGAGCCTGAAGTACTCAACCCCGAAACCAGTAGTAATACAGCCCGAGTTTGATATGAGGTTCAAGTATGCGGACAAAGGAGGTCCTTATGAGTACCAGCTGCTTGGCGAGGATTTGCTCGTAAGCGGCCCCCTCTATGCAGTTGTGGGGGGCGGGCATGTCAAGATAGACGAGCAGTACAGGTATAAAGCATATCCCGACGACTGGAGAAGGAGGGATACCCACGAGAGATGGGCGTATGCTCCCGCAAAATTTGAAACAAAGCAGCTGTTCTTCGGTTTTGGAGAAAGCAAGGAGGAAGCAGTCTCGAATTTCGCTAGGATAAAGAATTACTACCTCCAGCTGAAGCTTGAGAAGGAGAGCGATGAGATATCGCTATCAGAAAGGCACAAGCTTGAATTTGGCGATAGGGAGCTGAGGACTGCATTCAGGCTTGCGGTGTATAACCTAATCAAGATTCAGTATAACTCTGTGCTCCCGGCATCAGGGGACAGGTGGTTTGCAGGTGACGAGGGATGGGCCAGGGATACCGGAATTTCCCTTGAGGCATTCTTTGAATTAGGACTCTTTGACACCGCCAAAAAAATACTCGATTACTGGATTGATGGGGGAAAGCAGAGGGATGACGGCAAGCTTCCAAACAGGATAGAGCCGCTGCTCTACAACTCAAGTGACGGGATGCTGTGGCTCCTGAGAAGGCTCGCGGAGTATGTGGAGCTTACTGGGGACGTAAATTTCTTCGAGATGAAGAAGGGGGTAGTGAAGAGCGCATTTGAGGGGCTTATCAGAGAGTACATGAACCTGGATGGGTTTATACGGAGCAATGCTTTCGAATCATGGATGGACACGCAGTTCACTCCAAGAGAAGGATTCCCTGTTGAGGTCCAGGCACTCTTCATAAAGGACTGTATGTTATACTCAAAGCTATTCCGAGGAGATTTCTCAAGTAAGCTGGCCACCATTGGGAGGCATGCCCTGAAATCCTTCAACAAGTTCAAACTTAAGAACAATATTGCGGGAATCGAGAAACCTTTCATGCTGGCGGACCTGATAAACTTCGACGGGGAGAGGATAGGCAAGTTCACTCCGAACCAACTCATAGCGGTTGACTGCGGAATTGTTGAAAACGAGCTGGAAAGGAGCATACTGCAGCTTGTGAAGGAGAAGCTTGCAGGAGTTGGCATACGCTCCCTCTCACCGGACGAGCTGGATTACTTTGATGAGTTCATAGGTGACCAGAGTTACCACAGGGGAGCGCAGTGGCCTTGGCTGAACTATCTTGCGGTAAAGGCAGAGATACGAAATGGAAATAAAGAGGAAGCATACAAAAGGTATATTGAGCCTTTGGTGAGAGTTATACTTGACGAGAACTGGGGGGGGATAAGCGAGGTTTATTCGGGCAACAGCAAAACGTGCCTATGCCCCCAGTACCAGACGTGGAGCCTCGCTTCATTCATAATTTCTGTGAAACAGCTCGGCAAATAAAGTTTTTTAATGCCGGGGTGGCGGAATCCGGCAACGCGCCAGACTCGAGATCTGGTTGCCCTTCCGGGCAGTATGGGTTCAAACCGAAAGGTTGCCCAAAAATCCCATCCCCGGCGTTTCTTGCTGTCACCCATCAAGTCAAAATGAATATACCTAGTCAACGGGTATGTGCGTACTGGCATTATTCAGCGTTACCGCCACTTGGGTTGATGATGTCACTCGGGTCGGTATGTGTACACTGCAAGCAGACTATACCGATGCATCCGTCAACTACTTTGCAGTTACTTCCGGTACTTGCTGAGACAACGCTGGATTCGCATATCATGTCATCCAAACTTGACTCGCATGCTTCGCTATTGAAAAGCTTGATATCTTGTGAAGACTCCATCTTCATGCCAACTGTGTTAGAGGTGACCTGAACACTATCTAGCGTTATGTTGAGGGAAGAGACAAGCCAAAACCCAAGTGGGTTTTCTGATGTATACATATTACTGAGTAACATGTTTCTTGAGGAATTTGCAATAATTCCAGCGTTGCTGTTCTCTATGCTACTAGTACGCGAGATGTAGATTTCCGATGATGAGTCGACCATGATTCCCGATGAGTAGTTCGTGATTATGCAGTTCCGCAATGTGACATTCTTCCTGCCTTTGATGTAGATTCCGTAGGAACCTGGTTTGGTGCTTCCCATTATGGCATTATCGTTGCAGTCAAGTATTATTGCGTCATTGTTAATTGTAAGGCATGTTCCATCAGAATAGAGGGTTGAGTCAAGTAGGGAGGTTTCATTCACCATGCCGCATGCTGTTATCCTCCCAACTTTGGGTGTTACTGAAACATTCGAGACATTTGATACATTTGAAGGCTTGCACTGAGCTGTCCCGTTGATACAACCGAGTTTACAGTTAGAGGGGCATTGCGGCACCCTGCAGGTGGAGGTCTGGGGGATGCACCCATACGTGCATTCCCGGGGGCATTTAGGCACTGGATTCCCAGATTGATTGAGATTCATCCACCACCATGCAACTCCAGCTGCAACAACGATTATAAGCACAAGAAGAATCTCCCTTCGCATATACTCACCAATTGTATTATTGTGCGGTATATTAATTAATCGCTTGTGATTTTCTTTTTTATTTGTTCGAGGAAGTATATTTATATATTGATGGTGAAAAGTGTGTGAGGTGTTTCTATGGGTGTAAAGGTTTATTCGACTCCTACGTGCCCGTACTGCAGGATGGCGAAGGATTTTCTGAAACAGAATAAGATACCTTTTGAGGATATAGACGTCTCCGTTGATAAGAAGCTGGTAAATGAAATGTTTGAGAGGAGTGGGCAGCTCGGTGTTCCGGTTATTGATATAAACGGCAAGGTAATAGTTGGGTTCGATAAAGAGGCTTTAAGGAAAGAACTCAAAATAAGGTAATGTTTGGTAGCCCCTTTTTCTTATTTATTTTTTGTCTACTAGGGGTAACTAGGAAGTTTTACATGCGATGTACGGGAGAGCAGCAACGCAGTTTGAGCCCAGACTTGAGTTCATACTGTCAGCCGAAGAGGATGTTATTGTAGTGTCAATCCACTGGGGTGTTGCCGTATTCGTGGTCAGTTCCGTCGTTATCACAAGCACATCCGTAGTCGCGCAACAGCCTGTTCCAGTGAAGGAGTAGGAGTATATCACCCTAAATGTGGATGAGGACACCTTCTCCTCTCTCACTGACACTAGGGGTACGCACTGCTTGTATGTGCTGCTTCCGCCAGAGCACTGCCTTGCAGTTTCGAATATTGATGAGAATCTGCCCATCAAAGCTCCATCAGCTGTTGAGTTCGCTTTCTGCTCTGCAGCAAGCGCAGTATAGACTGGTTGCGTGGGAATGCAGGAGTAGGAGGAGTTGCATGTTTCTCCTGAGGCACAGTTTGAGTTTGAGAGACAGCACTTTCCTGATGCACAGCAGTAGCTGTTGTTGCAGTGGTTTGACTGGCAATCTGCATTCGAATTGCACGGAACCCCATTGGACAAAGCAGTTCGTGTAAAGCAGCTGTAGGTCGTCATATTGCACTCCCCTACGGAGCAGCTTGAGTTGGAAATACAGCATAAGCCAGAGGCGCAACAGTAACCATTGCCGCAGTGATTAGAGAGGCATGCGGAATTATTCGAACATGCTGCCCCATTCTGGAGTAGCTGCACACCTCCGGGCTGCGAGGGCTGACCACCCTGTGGAGTTAGAGATATGGTAAACCGGGCGTAATTATCTGTTATCGATTCAAGTGTCAGGAACACGGTTTTGCCATTCAGAGAAACCGAATGGGTGCTGCCGATGGCAAGAGTAACCGGCTTCGAATCAATTCTAAGAGTAGCCGCATTGGAAAGGATATGACTTGCAACGACCGTATGGACGTCTGTTGAATCCCCTGAGATGAGCTTGAAGCTCTCCTGCCAGCCTTCCTTCATTGTGAAATTTTTCGAAGTCGTTATAAGCGGGGCATCCGTCCCAAGCACAGAGGTTGGGGTGGAATAGCACCCAAGCAGGAGCAGGGCAGTTACGAGAGCTAGGGTAGGAAGCAACTTCATGAGTTGCTTATGCAAACAGGGGTTTAAAAAAATATCTAATTGATTTAGGATAATGTATAAATAGTGTGCTAATTAAACTAAGAATGATTGGATGGACGAGCTACCATACACCCGAATGTTGTTGACTGCGCTGCCTCTCCTTGCATTCATAGTCAACCTATCGTTCGGAATTTTCATATGGAGGAGGAAGAAGCTGCTTGTTAACAGAGTATTCGCCCTACTAATGTTCGCATTCTGCTGGTGGAATATGGGGGAATTCGTAATGAGGCTTGTCGCCAGCAAAGGTTCTGCAGGAGTAATTTTGAGTTTCATCAATATTGCGATTCCATGCATACCACCCATTGCACTTGCATTTGTGATGGCTTTGGAGAACAAAACTCCGTCAAGAAGACAGTTTGCTGCCATGGTACTCGGACCACTTTTATTCATCATACTTAACTTAGCAGGCATGCTCGCAAACAACGTGAAAGTAAGGTTCGACGTGTACATGATTGCCCCGATGAATCTGAGCATATCCAACGGCTACGTTTATTTCATAGTTTACATGACAGTTTTCACGACGTACGTGATATATCGTTTGATTAGATTCTACAGGTTGTGCGAGAACGAGATGGTGAAGAAGAGGATACAGTACATGCTGGCCGGGGTATTTGTTACAACCATCATAACTTTCCTGACAGAGTTCATCGTTCCAGTTGTCCTGCTCCCGATGGGAATCGACATACCGAGCCTTGGGAGTTCCTCAACAATATTCCTTACTTCGCTGACATACTACAGTGTGAGGAGCAGATGATATGGCTGAGGTAGAAGAGCTGTACAACATGCTGAAGGAGAAGCTCATGAAGAACGAACTAGAGGAAACCATATCCATAACTACAACATCGGATCTGCCAAAACTGGACTTGGCGCTGCTGAGGTTCTTCATCCAGGATAAAGCGATGAACGGAATAATAACCTGCATAAACAGGCCCCATACTTACTACGCAAAGCTTCTCAGCGCAAACGGCCTGAACCCGGAGGACTTGTATTATGTCGATGCATGCAGCCCACTGCTGCATACCCCTTCAGAGGCATTCTTCCTGGATACGGACAAGCCTGAGAAGAATGTATGGTTTGTCAGGGACATCTCGGATCTGAGCTTCCTGCAGATAGAGATATACGAGGTAGCAAAGAGGCTTATAAATGCTTCAAAAAGCAAGAGGGGGTTCCTCCTAGTTGATGGGCTGGCATCTCTGGGCTTGTATAACGATCCCATGTCGCTTGGGAAATTCCTCCATGACCTGAGCATAAGGGCAAGGTCGTTCCATATCTACATGGTGCTAATCATGGAGAAGGATGAAACGATGGTGAATCTGATAAGGACAATATGCGACAATAACTACCAGTTCTAATTTTAGAATCGGCGATATCCGTAGGGGGTAAGCGTATAAATATTGAATGATTCTAGGCAGGTAGCTGATTTCCTGGCAGTAGCAGCCATATCACAAGCAGTACGCTTATCACTAGAAGAACCATCCCCAGATAGAACAGGTTCCTTCTCTTGTACCTTGAGAGCTTCACGAATTTAAGCTGGTAAAGCTGGGTTGGGATTCCGATTATGAATCCTCCGACAAGAAGCATTAATATCGCCAGCCACATCCAGCTAGGTGTTTGGTTTACTGTCGAGAATTTAATTAACAGGTCGGGTGTATTCATTATGGTGAATATGCTGCATATGAATAATATGAGCCCCAGGGTTATTCCAATTGCAGAGATTAGCCATAGGTTCTTTGCAGTTTTTATTTTAACAAGCTCTAGGAGGTTACCATTCCAGGCAAGCACTCCAATTACTGACGAAACAAATATCAGGGCTATTCCAAGCCATAATATCCAGAACATCATTATTACCACCCTTAGGGCTATTTAAACACTATGGGATTTAAACTTTACTGTCTGGATGAGTAATCTTTTTATACTGGCTCGGAATAATATTAGCATGGAGGGTGGGCGTATGGAAAAGAAACTTGTGGGCAAGATCGCGCATTTCTTCGGTAAGATAGGTGTGGCTGTGGTGGACCTGAGTGGTGAATTGAGAAACGGGGACAGGATAGCTATAGAAGGACCCGGAGGCGTTGTTGAGCAGGTTGTAGACTCCATGCAGATAAACAAAGAGCCTGTAGAGAGCGCTGGTAGGGGGGAATCAGTCGGTTTGAAGGTGGATTCAAAAGTCAGAGAAGGCGATGTGGTGTACATACTTAGCGGTTGATAACTGCAGGCAAACGTGAACACCTGCCCAGTCTTCAGATATATTTTTAAGTGCCGGATAATTTATTATACTCATGCTGAAGGGTAACAAGGCTCAAGTCGGTATTGAGTATGCTGCAGTCCTTGTGCTTTTCCTCTTCATATTGGTACCAGTGCTCTATCTTGGAATTACAGAGATACAGATATCGGGGCAGGTCTCGCAGGCAAAGATTGCAGTGGATTCTATAGCAGATGCGGCGGATAGAGTTTACGCACAAGGACCTGGCGCTACAACGACTGTTGAGGTTTACCTTCCTACAGCAGTAAACTATGCAACCCTCAACAACCATGAGGTTAATATAAACATATTCCTCCCAACAGGCGAGACAACAGACGAATATGCGCTTTCAAAGGGCAATCTCACGGGAACTCTCCCCACGCTGCCGGGGAGACATGTGCTGGTGGTGGGCATGGTATCAAACGGGAGCGTCAATATACGGGAGGCCACTTAGATGGGTGACGGTAAAGCTCAAGTGGCACTTGAATTTATGATTTGCGTATTTGTTCTGATTACAGTTATGACATTCTTCACCATCTACTCGGGCAGTAAGGACAGAGAAGGCCAAGCTATGAATTCGAAGCTACAGGCTGAGAGGATATGCTGGCAGATATCCAGCATCATAAACACTGCAATGTATTCAAAAGGGTACTACGCCGAATTCAGCCTTCCCCTCAGGATAGACGGGTATGACTACACCGTTAGCATAACAAACGGTAGTGTCGCTGTAGACTACAGGGGGGCGAGCTGCATTTACGAGATAGTTATGACGAATATAAGCCTCAGGAGCCAGCAAGCTCCCTTCAGTCTGTGCGGCGGAGATTATTACATAAGCAACACAAACAATGCGCTTTTCATCTATAATCGTAGCCCCGTGGGGTGCTGACATGCTTAAAAAATATGTTGGAACAGGAGCGCCATTTAAATAGGAATATAATTACAAATATCAAATAAACATTGCTGCGTGGTGGTTATGAAAGAGGTTGTAAAGGAAAAGAAACCTAAAGAGAAATGCGAGCCAGTCCAGGAGAAGGAGCCAGTTTCTGAGAGAGTTGAAACTGTGATAGACCGGCTCTTGGACTACGTGCAGAAGAAAGGGAAAGTTGACATAAAGGAAGCCGCAAGCGCAATGGCTCTTGAAAAGGACCAGATTGAGGAGCTGGCAGAAGTCCTTAAGGAGAGCAGAATCATCGATGTAAACTACACCCTGCTTGGAACTTACCTAATCGCAAGGGAGCCCACTAAAGAGAAAGCACATGGTATGGAAGAAAAAAAGGAGCGAGGTAAGATGACCAGCATGATGGTGGAGCTTGACAAGGACCTGAGGGATTCACAGAAGAGCTTCGAGTTTGTTGAGCAGAACATAAGAAAAAGGCTGGATAAGGACGAGGTTATTATAGCCGAAGTTGAGGGCAGGGTCCACGATGTATCCATTGCGGATATGGAGTACCTGCTGAGAGAATCAAGGGAGCTGAGGGCGGTGACTAAACATTTCAGGAAGGACATACGGGGCTTGAGGGAAAAAGTTAAGAAGTTCCACGAAAAAGTGAAGAAACTCGAGGTTGAGACCATGAAGGCAGAGACCGAGAGGCTGGGCCCGAGAAAGCCGTGGTATTACCCGGCTTCCATGTTTTTCACAAAGCTAAAAAACACGATCATGAGGCGATGATATGAAAATATTGGATAGGTACACCATAGCGAGCGAGAAGGTTCCAGCTGAAGTCACCATAAGCGAAGGCGCTGGCGAGTACGTTAATGTATATGAGATAAACCAGATGAGGATTAGCAAAGCCACAGAAGTTATGCTGCAGCACTTGAAGGAAATGGTGATTGGCAACGTTGACATAAAGGTTTCCGAGATTCTTGACCCAAATGAAGTGGAGAACATAAAGGCGAAGTTCAAGGAGAAAGCGCACGAACTTGTCGGAAAGGAAATAAGCGATGCCAGCGCAAAGGAGAAGGATATCCTTGTCGGAAAACTCATCCACGAAATGCTGGGGCTTGGGGACCTTGAGCTTCTGCTGGCTGATAATGAGCTGGAAGAGATAGTAGTAAATTCCTCAAAAGAGCCCGTTTGGGTTTACCACAAAAGATTCGGATGGCTCAAGACGAACCTCATGATAAAGAGCGAGGAGCAGATAGCGAACTATGCGTCAATAATAGGGAGAAGGGTTGGCAGGCAGATAACCAACCTGAACCCCTTGATGGATGCGCATCTTGGTACCGGTGACAGGGTTAATGCGGTGGTATTCCCCATATCCACAAAAGGCAACTGCCTGACAATAAGAAAATTCGCCAAGAACCCCTGGACAATAATCCACATGCTCGATCCATCAATAAAGACATTGAACATAGATGTTGCATCGCTCATTTGGATGTGCGTGCAGTATGAGATGAACATGCTGATAAGCGGAGGAACTGCAAGTGGAAAGACATCCTTCCTTAATGCAATACTTGTTTTCACTCCCCCGAACCAGAGGGTCATATCCATAGAGGATACAAGGGAGCTGTACCTGCCGGAGTTCTTGAACTGGACGCCCCTGACTACAAGGCTGCCAAACCCGGAAGGAAAGGGAGAGGTGACAATGCTAGACCTCATGGTGAACTCACTGAGAATGAGGCCGGATAGGATTGTGCTGGGGGAGATGAGGAGGCAGACTGAGGCGGAGGTGCTGTTCGAGGCAATGCACACAGGCCACTCGGTATATGCGACACTGCACGCTGATGACGCAAGGCAGACAAAAAACAGGCTCACAACTCCGCCCATAAACTTGCCGGAGAGCATGCTTGGCGCCATCCACCTGATAGTTGTACAGTACAGACAGAGGAGGACAGGCATAAGGAGAACATCCGAGGTAGCTGAAATGGTGCCGCAGGAGAACAAGGTCTTCGTAAATAAAGTATTCGCATGGAATGCAAGGGAAGACAGAATAGACAAAGTCGGGGATTATGTGAGAGTGATGGATGATCTCAGCCTCTTCACAGGCATGAACAACAAGGAGATAAACGCGGATATGGAAGACAGGAAGAAAGTGCTTAACTACATGCTGAAAAGCAAAATTTATAATGTCAATGATGTGGGGAGAGTTGTCGCGGCATTCTACAGGGACAAGGAAAAGCTGGTGGAAATGGTGAAAAAGAATACGGAGCCAGCCAAGGTTATGAAACTGGGAGTGGTTTAATGATAGTACCGATGAGCCTTCTTCCACCAAAGTTGCTTCTGAACCTTGCGGGGCATGTTGAAGGTGTAGGTGAGGTTATATCCTCACTGCTACCGACACTAAAGCTTGAACTCATGCAGGCAGATGTGAAACTAACTTCAAGAAAATACGCCGCCGTCTCTCTGATCTCTGGAATATTTAACCTTCTCCTTGTGTCGGCCGTAGTGATAGTTATGGGTTATGTGACTGGGAGGGATGCGGTTCTGTTGGGCATTCTTGTAGGCGCACTTGTTGGGGTCTCGTCTTTCCTGACCACTCTATTCTACCCTGCGGTCGTAGCAAGAAGGAGGACTAGAGACCTCGAGGGGAACCTCATCCCAGCGCTTAGGCAGCTCCTCATAAACCTCAAGTCAGGAGTGCCGCTTTTCCAGGCTATGACAAGCGTTAGCGTTGGTTATGGATCAGTATCAAAGGAGTTTGCAAGGATGGTTGATGAGATAAATGCGGGAGTGCCCCAGTCAGATGTGCTGGATAATGCCAGCCAGAGGAATCCTTCATTCAGATTCAGGAAAGTGCTCTGGCAGATATCAAATGCTTTGAAGGTAGGCTCTGACGTAGGAGACGCAATAGGGGATATGATAGATGAGCTCACAAAAGAGAGGATATCTGAGATACAGAGATATGGCCAGGAACTCAATCCCTGGGTCATGATATACATGGTGCTGGCAGTTGTGCTGCCCTCGCTCGGCATAACTATGATGATAATAATAATGTCCTTCATGAACATTCTTGTGCCGAAGACCATCTTCCCGGCCGTGTTCGTATTCCTCCTGTTATTCCAGCTGTTCTTCATAAACTTCGTGAAGAGCAGGAGGCCAGCGGTTGATTGATATGACGATCATTGAGAGATTTCTAGCAACACTTTCAATGTTATTCCCACCTTCGGTTATAAAAGGAATAACCAAACTCCTGCAACAGGGTGGGCTGAGTATAAAACCAAGAGTATACGCCGGTACTAGCATCTTTTGGTCGCTCATTCTTGCGATTGCTGCATTCGAGATTTCAATGACGTTCATAGAGCCCAGACTCGCATCAGCGGTCGGAGTGATAGTGTGGCTCGTTATAGAGGTATTATTCTATATGCTTCTTATAGCTGCTGCCGATAACAGGGCTGTGAAGATAGAGGAGGTTCTTCCAGACGCTCTCCAGACTATTTCAGCAAATATGAGAGCAGGGATGACCACAGAGAACGCCATATGGATGGGGGCAAGGCCAGAATTCGGACCGCTTGAGGATGAGATAAAAATCGTCAGCAGCAAAAGCTTCGGTGGCAAGCCTATAGCAGATGGTCTGAGGGAGATGACAGGAAGGGTTAGGTCGACAACACTTGAAAGGGCAGTTAAGCTTCTTGTGGAGGGCATAGAACTTGGGGGTGAGATGGCTCCGCTGCTTGATGAGGTCGCAAGAGACATAAGGAGCACGAATGCCCTCAAGAAGGAGATATTGAACGCAACCCTCATGTATACCATATTCATAATTTTCAGTTCCGTTATGGCTGCTCCTGCGCTATTCGCCTCATCGCTCTACTATTCGGAGATGAGCATGATGATAATGTCGTCAAGAACGCAGCTACCTGCGGATATCCCAGTGACAGGCGGCTTCAGCATTCTCATGAAGGGGGGGAGTGGACCGCTCATAACTCCTGATGAGGTCAATATTTTCTCGATTGCATGCATACTTCTCACTACGACATTCGGAGCGCTGACACTCGCTCAGATAAGATACGGGAGAGTGACACGGGGTCTCAAGCTTGTCCCCATATTCGTGATATGCGCCCTCGCGGTATTCTTCACTGTGCATTCAGTGTTCCAATCCGCATTCGGATTCCTTATCAGGTAAGTTTTAAAATAAAGACGTTGAAATATGATGGTGGTGAAATGAGGGGTCAAACAGCGCTGGAATATCTCATAACGTACGGATGGGCGATAGTTGCCATATCTGTCATAATGGTGCTACTTTTCTACATGAATGTTTTCAACCCCGCAACATGGATGCCCGTGAGTAATGAAGCGGTAGGCCTCAGCGTTTTCGGGATAACTGACTTCAGCGTTAATGGAAGTGGATGGATAGTGCTCTACGTTGTGAATAACGCCCAGGCATCAGTGAACCTTACCGATATAAAGATACAGGGCTCATCGCTGGCATCACCGAGCCCATCACTCCCCAGGTTGCTAAGCCCAGGGACTAACCTCACGATAAGCGGCATATCCACAATAGTGGGTAACAAAGGGGATGCGTTTTATAGTGATGCTATTGCATTCAACTACTCTGTAATAGGTGGGGCCAATCACACTGACAGCGGGATACTGAGAGGGAAGATAGATTGAACTCTGCCATCCTGTCAGTTGAGCTTCCATATATAAAAATTCAGAACCATTGCGAGCGTAACTTTCTCTCTTTGTATAAATATTCTCATGTGCAAGTGGAGTGAATAATGTTTTAAACCTCAATCCACAATATACTGTCATGGAGTTCAGCGTGCTGGCGGATTCATACGAGAAGCTTGAGGCAACGAGGGGAAGGCTCGAGATGATGGCGATACTCTCGGAGCTTTTCAAGAAAGCCAAGCCGGATGAAATTGAGAAGATAATTTACCTCAGCCAGGGAGTTGTTGCGCCTCCTTTTGAGGGAATCGAGGTTGGGCTTGGCGAGAAGCTCGTCGAGGAGGCAATATCAGTTGCAACGGGCTATTCGAAGAGAAGGGTGGAGGAAGTTTACAGAAAAACCGGGGACTTGGGGAATACTGCGGAGGAACTGCTCTCCTCGAAACAGCAGATGTCTCTTTTCTCGCAGCCACTCTCTGTCCAGAAGGTGTTTGATAACTTCATGAAACTGGCGAAGACTGGCGGAGCTGGCAGCCAGGACAGCAAGATAAAAGGATTGGTCGAGCTTCTCAACAATTCAACCCCTAAGGAAGCGAGGTACATAACGAGGTTTCCCGTTGGAAAATTGAGGTTGGGGGTAGGAGACCCGACAATTCTTGATGCTCTCTCCGCATACAAAGCTGGTGACAAGAGCCTGAGAGAGGAACTGGAGAGAGCTTACAACCTATGCTCTGACTTGGGGCTTGTAGCAAGAACACTCTTTGTTGATGGAATTGAGGCGATAAGAAAATTCAGGATAAATGTTTTCAACCCCGTGAGGCCTGCCCTTGCCGAGAGGCTTCCCAGTGCAGAGGAGATAATTGAGAAAATTGGGAAGTGCGCTGTAGAGCGGAAATATGATGGGCTAAGGTTGCAAATTCACAAGCAGGGAGAAAAAGTAGAAATATTTTCAAGAAGGCTTGAGAGGATGACACATATGTTCCCGGAGATAGTCGCAGGAGTGAGGGAGCAGGTCAGGGCAAAGGAGGCAATCCTTGAGGGGGAGGCGCTGGCTTACAATGAAGCTGGCGGGGAGTATTACCCCTTTCAGCTTACAATGCAGAGGAAAAGAAAATACGGCGTGAAGGAGAAGGCCGAGGAGTATCCCCTGAAGCTTTTTGCATTTGATGTTCTCTACGCTGATGGGGAGGATTACACGCAACATCCATATCACGAGAGGAGGAAGAGGCTTGAGAAGCTGATTGGCGCAGGGAGTGTGATAAAGCTCTCCGACATGATCGTGACAGAGAGCCCCAAGAGGCTCGAGGAATTCTTCGAGGAATCTATCGAGAAGGGGATGGAGGGGATAATCGCAAAAGACTTGAATGCTGAATACGTCGCAGGAGCGAGGAAGTTTGCGTGGATAAAACTCAAGAGGTCTTACAAGGGAGAGCTTGCGGACAGAGTCGACTTGGTGGTAGTAGGCTATTTCCTCGGAAAGGGGGCGAGGGAGAAGTTCAAGTTCGGGGGGTTGCTCTGCGCGGTCTATGATGAAAAGGATGACACGTTCAAGTCAATTGCCAAGATAGGCTCCGGCTTCTCGGAGGAGCAGATGAAGCAGCTTGAGGAGATGCTCGGAAAAATAAAAGTCGACCACAAGCTGGCCAGGGTGGACTCTGAGATAAAACCGAACTTCTGGGTTGATTTGAAATATGTAGTAGCAGTTGCCGCGGATGAGATAACACGCTCGCCAACGCACACTGCAGGAAAGGGCAAAGACGAGAGCGGATATGCGCTGAGATTCCCGAGGATGATGGAGCTGCGAGAGGACAAATCTCCCGAAGAGGCAACCACTGTTCAGGAGATAATTGAGATGTACAAAATGCAGAAGAGAATTCAGCTTGAGGAGTCTTAGAGTGCTCGCATTTCAACTCAAAATTTCTGATTTTCAATTTGACGTAATGCGGTTATGCAACCCGCGAACTTTCGGGAAAAATGCAACATGCAAATTTTACGTCGTAAAAATTCAACAAAAAAAAGCAAAAATTCCAAAACCGAAAAGTATTTATATAAGTGCGAATGAAAAGTTAAAAAGGCGATCAGTATGGAAGGTCTTATAAAATCCGTTATTGGTGAGCGTGACTCATCGAACCTAGAAGACGTTGGAAACGAGCAGATAAAAATTGTAGTAGCGGGGGTAGGGGGAGCAGGCAACAACACAATCAACAGGTTGATAAGGGTCGGCATAAAGGGCTGCAACCTGTTAGCGGTTAACACTGACAAGCAGCATCTCAATATGATAGATGAGAAAGCCAAAAAGGTCCTCATCGGCAAGACTCTGACAAAGGGGCTTGGTGCTGGAGGATATCCAGAGATAGGCACCAAGGCTGCAGAGGTCGACAGGCCGGCGCTAGAGCAGGAGCTTTCTGGTGCGCATCTAGTTTTCATCTGTGCTGGTATGGGTGGAGGAACCGGTACAGGAGCTGCACCTGTGATTGCCGAAATAGCAAAGGAGCAGGGTGCAATAACTGTTGCGATGGTCACTTACCCATTCAACCTTGAGAGGGCAAGGAGGGTCAAGGCTGATGAGGGTATTGCGAAGCTGAGGAGAGTGACTGACTCCGTGATAATTCTGGATAACAACAGGCTGGTTAAGATAGTTCCAAACCTGCCAATGAATGAAGCTTTCTCAGTTGCGGACGAGATACTCGCAAAGGCAATCGGCGGGTTGGTATGGACAATCACCCAGCCAAGCCTGATAAACATAGATTTCGCGGATGTGAGATCAATAATGGGCGGAGGAGGAGTGGGCTTCATTGCAGTTGGAGAGGGCAAGGGAACCGACAAGGTGACATCGGCAGCTGAGGGAGTCCTTAAGAACAGGCTGCTCGACGTTGATTTTGAGGGAGCAAACGGTGCTTTGATACACATATCCGGTGGGTCTGACCTCACTCTCGGTGATGCAATAAAGGCTGGAGAGATAGTGACTGAGAGGATGGATCCGCATGCCAACGTAAAGTGGGGAGCAAGGCTGATGCCGGGCTACGATGGAAAGATAGAGATAGTTGCCATAGTGACTGGAGTGAAGGGAGCAAGCATAATGGGCAAGCCAATGGAGGACACCAAGGAAACAACTCCGTACTCCGACATAGAGGTAATCGGTTAATTTTTTTGTTTTTTTTTAATTAAGAGGTGACCAGTATGAATGTAAGGGAAAGAAAAGTAGTAGCCCTGAGAAGCATGATAGAGAATATGAACCGCGAGCTTGAGGAAGTTGATGAGAGCAGCGGATGATGTTTTTTTGTATTATATCTATAGGGGAAAGGTGTTATTATGGAAAGTTTGATTGAATCGGCGTTGAGAAACACGGGCAAACTGCCCGAAGAGCAGAAATGCGACAAATCGAATGATAGGATACGAATCTGCGTAGTTGGAGTGGGGGGAGCCGGCTGCAATACCATAAGCAGGCTCGCAAAAATGGGTATAAAAAGTGCGGACACGATAGCGATAAACACGGACTACAAACACCTCCAGATAACAGATGCCGACAAGAGGCTTCTGATAGGAAAGAGCATAACCAAAGGCCTGGGAGCCGGTGGTTTCCCTGAAATAGCAATGAAGTGTGCTGAGGCAAGCAGGGACAAGCTCCGGGAGGCTCTGGATGGAGCTGAGTTGGTCTTCATAGTAGCTGGTATGGGTGGAGGAACCGGTACAGGAGCTGCACCTGTGGTTGCTGAACTAGCAAAGGAGCAGGGTGCAATAACTGTTGCGATAGTGACCTACCCGTTCTCGCTTGAAAGGGCAAGAATCCAGAAGGCGGAGTGGGGTCTGGAGCAACTCAAGAAGAACACTGACACGGTGATTGTGATAGACAACAACAGGCTGGTAAGCTACGTGCCGAACCTTCCGATGAACGAGGCATTTGCAGTTGCAGATAAGGTCACTGCAAGAGCTGTGAAAGGCATAGCGGACACAATAATGTTCCCAAGCCTTGTCAACATAGATTTTGCAGACATACGGGCAATAATGGGCAATGCAGGCGTGTCAGTAATCTCAGTAGGAGACGGCAAGGGCACGGACAAAGTGAATTCAGTTGTGCACAATACGCTGGAACACCCGCTGCTTGATGTTGACTACACAGGAGCAAGAGGAGCGCTTATACACATAGCAGGAGGTCCTCAGCTGACACTTGGAGAGGCAACCCAGATAGGAGAGGGTCTTACGGCTGCATTTGACCCAAATGCCAATGTTATTTGGGGTGCAAGGCTGTCTCCTGAGATGGGTGATGCCGTAGTTGTCACTGCAATTATGACAGGGATAACATCGCCGCATGTCCTGGGCAAGATAAGAGAGGACCAGAAGTCCCTTGACAAGACTGCTCTTGAGATAGATACTATACAGTATCTCTAGATTCTTTAATTTTTTTCTCTTTTTCTTTTTATTTCAGGAAGCTAGGTAGCATTGACTCTAGCGCGGGGTAGAGAGTGGATTCGATAAAAGCGCCTGCTGCAATGAGCAGAGTTGCGAGAATTAGGAGCTTGGCAATGTCAACCAGCATGAATCTGGTAATATCCGCCCTCTTGTAGGCCTTTCGCTCTATTGCAATAGAGATTATTCCACCAGCAACGCTTGCAATGAAGAAACCTGAGAATTCCCATATTCCGTGCGGCAGCAGCCTCAAAATTCCTTCAAGAGAGCCAACACCAAAAGCTGCTGGGTAGGAGAGCATCCCAAGAGAGGAGAAATTGATGAGATTCTGCCTTATCCCAGTCTCAAGGAAAATGCCTATGACTGCCGCATTCAGGACAAGCAGGAATACCGCACCCACGCTGTAAATAATGGAGAATACCACCATTATCAGCATGAGCTTGAAGTTGTGCAGGAATATTCCCCAGAAGCTTATGTCAGGAACTTCTGTTGAGGTGAATTTCAGGTCGCTGAACATGCTCCTTGAAGCCTGCTCGGACATTATGGATGATGTGAAGGCGAATCCTATTATGCAGCCGAAGAAGAAGTACGCGTATAATTTTACTATGTGGTTGTAGATTGACGTTATTCCTTCCATTACATTCTCAAACTTGCTTTTTTTTGTTGCTGAGATGAAGGCTATATACATCTCCTGCCCTTTTTCCTCGCATATAGTCATCTTCAGGAAGAAGGGTATGGCGGGTATGACTGTAAGGGATATTATGAAGAACCCCATTGGGGGCTGGTGGGCCATGTTGGCAAGTATCACCGAGACGCATACGAATATGAAGCCGAGTCCGGTTACGCGCCAAGGTTTTCTCCACATTTCTTTAATGGGGAATATCCGCTCGACAACCATGCAATATCAACTCAGGGCTTATTTAAATGCTTAGCTTCTCGAGAGCTGCGGGATAAGAACAAAGATCAGCTACCTGCGTAAGAGTGACCTGAAAAGGTTGGCAATTCTAGCAAAAAATCCATCCGTTGAAGTGGGTTGACGCAGCATCCTCTGTCCAACAAGCTCTGCTGCGAGATTATTCAGGGCAATGCTGGCAGGTGATTTTGGAGCATACATCGCCAGAGGAACCTTAACAGCAATGCTCTCAGGCACCCTGCTGTCCTCTGGTATTTTTCCGATGATTCTTGTATTGCACATTGATTCTATCTCCTGCATATGCAGTTCGTACCTCTTGTTGAGTATTCTGTTCACAACCAAGCCTGCAACTGGCACTCTAATGGATTCAGCTAGGTCGATTATCTTTGTTGCGCTTGTCACGCTTGGCACATCAGGAGTGGTGATAACAACGAGCTCATTGCATGACTTCATAATGTTCTCCACATCTTCAGATACACCTGGAGGGGAGTCAATTGTGATGTACTTGTATGTTTTTATCGAATCCAGAACTTTTGGCAGGTTTTTCATGCCCACTTCTCTAAGATAGCGCAGCGAGGATGGGATAACCCTTATTCCTGTTGCAGGATGCACAACTATTGCTTCCTCAGCTGCTATCTTACCGGCAAGCACATCCTGCAGTCCATATGAGTGCTGCCATATCCCCAAATGCAGTCCAACACTTGGATTTGAGGTATCGCCGTCTACGAGAACGTTGTCGATATTAAAAGAGGTTAAGAGCGTTGACAGGTTCACGGCTATTGTGCTCTTGCCAACTCCCCCCTTGCCGGAGACAATTCCTATGATCTGTCTATCCATATACCCGCCCATTATTTTTTATTCTTCCCTACAACCATACCTCTTATACTCTTCAGGTAATTAAGTCTTTCGGGGCTGTACTCAGGTGCACGCCTTCTACTTATTCTCCTGTAGGATATTACGGATATTGTCACTGTAGCAGCTACAAATGATGAGATGATTATAATCTCGTTCAAACCAAAGACTGATAGAATGGAGAATGAGACAGGAGGAGCTTCCCTCTTTATTATGACTGGCGCTGCCATGTATGTGCTGAAATCGTTACCGAGTACAACGAATCTAACCATGTGCGTGTCTTGTGTCGTTTTCTGGGTAGATATTCTGAACGTTGCTGATGTGATTACCTTAGGGATGAGTGTTTTTGTTACTGCTGCTGGCTCGGCGCTGAATCCCTGGGGAACCTCGAGAAGCATTGTCACCTCTATGGGTTCAGTCCCCACGTAAAGCACAGAGGCAGTGACTTCACCGTAGCCAGTCTCATTTATTCCAGAAGAAGTCATATCCAGTATCTTCACCAAATCAGCAGTAGTAGTCTTCTGAGTCACTACAATTTGCGAGATATGCCAGTTCATGTATGTTGAGTAGTCAGTTATGAAATTCTTTATGTTGTAAGAAATATGAAATGATTCTTTAGACTTGATATCTGACAGCTCCCACACAATCATCTTCGCCCCATTGAGTTCGGTTATTTTACCCTGTTTATCCAAAAATTCAATCTGTTCATCACTCACAAGTGCTGGAATCCTTTCCTGTACTTGAACAACTTCCATTGTATTCAGAGAGGGGTTCTTGACATCTATTGAGACAAGGGTTGTCCTCTCCTTCTCATCGATTTTTATAGTCTTAAGGGCAATTGGCTTGTCATAATCCTCGGGATAGTTCCTGACCCTCAGGGCGAGAAAGTCTGTCGAGTTCGCTCCGCCGTTGGCATGAAGCTGCACCAGGTAATCCCCTGCGAGCGTATCAGGCGGGATTGAAAAACCCAATGCCCCATCTGCTGACTCGGTGGTAGTGTAGGGATGAGTACTACTGAGAATGTTTTCTCAACTATGTTGGTAACGTTAGATTCATAGGTTGCCTGTCCAACAGCCCGATATGTGCCTGTTGGTAGAGAGCCCACGCTCCATGTCTTTTCTATTGTTGCTATCTGACCAGGAGCAAGAGGAATAAGGTCATAAGAAATCGTTCCAACAGTGGTATTTGACGCATCATATATCCTCACTTCCGCAGTTGCTGTTGTTGATGCAGTCCCAAAATTTCTCAGTATAACAGAGAAATCAATCGAAGCGCCTTTGTAAACTGAGTAAGAGCTGAGGGTGAGATCCCTCATCTCAACCTTTGCCTCTCCTATGAATATGTATGTCTGTGTAGTCGTATACCACTCCTGAGCAGAAACTGGTATGGCCAAAAGTAACAAAAAGTAAGAAAGGAGGATTGCTTTTTCAACCCCCGTTTTCATGCGCTCATCTTATTCTTTTAGACAACTTGTACGAAAACCCTGAAGAATGGCCTTCCTATGCCGACAGTACCTACGCGGTATTCTGTCTTGTACTTCCACGTCATATCATCATTGAATTCATTTGATGGCGGCACTACGTCCATTCCAACAATGTATTTTCCTTTGGGAGTGCTTTCGTTCACTGTAATCCTCATCCTGATGAGCTTGGCCCAATCGCTCTTGAAAACCGGGAAGCTAGGCTCTAGGACGAACTGCTCTGGCTCGAATTCAACTTTGAAGTACTTCTGGACATCGCTTGGTGTCTGTGCCACAACTTTAGTCCCATCTGAGAATAACTGGAAGTCCTCAATTGCACCTGACGCAGGGAATGCCGAAGCTAGCTTTACTCCCTGGTAGAGCTGGACGTACCATCCGCAGTACAGTACTGTGTATACGTCAAAGACTGTATCTGGCTGCGCATCCACAATTACCATGTCTGATGGATATACCGTATATCCCTCAATTCCCATTCTTGGAACTTTTACTTCTATGGTTCTGTTTGCGAGCACGTTTGCTACCACTCCTGCTTTGAACGTGGTCACCTCACCTGTATTCTTGTTCCTCATCTGGTTTGCGCTTATCAGCTCATACTCCGCCCCGGAGTAGTAGTATAGATCCACTGGCGGATTCTGGATCATCCCCAGACCATTAGTGAAGAACGTTGGGATCCACTCAGGCTGCGCCCAGTATTCAGGTCCAAGTTCCTTCTTATCCAAGTCTGTCGTATTCCTTATCTTCCCCATCTGATAGTACTTGAAAAGAACCTGCGTTTGGTACAAATCTTTTGGGAAAGCTGGAAGTTCCTGGAACATTGCTGCGGGTAGGTAATTCCCTCTGCTGGCATTTGCGCTGGTCCTATTCAGCTCGGCTTGAACAATGCTCTCCAAGCCCTCGTAGTATGGAGAGTAGACCTTGGGTTCAACAGACTGAGTCACGTTGGGCCCAGCATGTTCGCCTCCAGTCTGGTTTGGCGGGATTATCTGCCCCCCACCGCTTGGAGCTGGTCTCATTGTCAGGAGGTATGCTATGGCTAGCACTACTACCACGCCAACAGCCAGCGGTATGTACCAGGAAGGCTGAGTTGCTTTCTCCTTTTTTTTCATCAATCTCACCTTCTAAAGTTTTTTTCAAATCTTTCATTTCTCAGTTTTTTCACATGATACCCTACCCACTCCACATTTCCTATCCCATCAACCTCATTCTTTATCTCAGAGGTTAGAGTATCGATATCTTCCCGTGCCGTTTCCAGCACTATGGCGATCTGCCTCATCTATCCCACCTTTTTTAAAATACCAAAAACAAAAAAACAAAGGTATTTTATCCCTAGGATTGTACTCCGTATACCCACTGTGTTCTGGTTGTGCTGTCACCGGAAGTGCATGCAGTGAAGTTTGCCTTCTCGTACCAGTTCACTGAGCTGGTTGGTGTGAGACCACTCTGCAAAGTGACCGCAGTCGTGTCTATCAATGAGCCCGCGCATGCCCCTGCGAATGTTGTCGCTCCGCCAACCTTAACACATGCTGGAGGAGATACTGTGAAGTTCACTGTTACATCTATGTTCACTGTGCCGGTATTCTCTACTATAAATATCGGTGTTCCGTCAGACTGTATAGTTCCACCAGTCACACGTGCATTTATGCAATCATCTGTCCCATCGGTTGAGTTGAACTCTATATTATGTGTTGCCGCACCGCCACCGGTTGCGGTTACTGCACTCTCTCCTGGCAGAGTCACTGTGAAAGACTCCACAGATGCTATGTTGAAGTAAGTCACTGTAGTTGTGTACACTTGCGCGTATACCGCTGATGCAAGCACCAGCAGCAGGGTTGCTGTCAGAAGGGTTTTTTTAAGGTTCATTTTACCACCTCACGGACGCCGACCATTGGCGTTCAAATATTAAACAATTGAGACGGGTTTCCCCGTTCTCAGCATGAAATGAATTTTTCTTTTTCATAAAATCACGATGAAGTTGCATTATTCTTCAGGGTTCTGCTTGTGGCGTCATCAACGCTGGCTCCAGAGAAATCCGCCCAGAGCCAAGCATTCTGAGAGCCAGTGGGAGCAATTGAACTCGCGACCGGCCATCCTGCCGTTGTTATTGTTGTTGCCCCAACTGGGTTGTTGTCTGTATCTCCCTTCAGGGTCATGCTTGCCGGAAGAGCGGTATCAAGGTAGACGTACCAGTTGAGAGTGACAGTCCCGGTATTTGTGAACACGAAAATCGGTGTGCCGCTTGTCTGGCATGTCGCAGTCCCCGCCAAACATGGATCAATATTGCTTGCGGTATTTCCCCCTGTCAGATTGAACTCTATGCCTGCAGTTGCATTCCCTCCTTCAGCAGCAACTATGGCGATCTGCCCAGGAAGAGTTATTGTGAACCCTACTACTTGGGCTATTATCGTAACATAAGCTGAATCAGTATTATTGGTGGGAGGATTGTTGTTCGTTAGAGAAGAACTGAAATTAGCATCCAAGGCTCTTGTGTCGGGAGGTATTCCAGTTGCATTTACTGTCCAGTTTAGTGTGCATGAGTTGCCATGCGATAGAGAACCGCATGACTGGCTGTTGGTACCTGTATAGAAAGGCGTTGCTCCTCCAGTTGTGCTTATCAATGTATCTGGAGTTTCTCCGCTGTTGTTATACCTTATAGTTCCACTAACAGTTCCACAGCTCAAGTCAGCTGGTTGTGTTGAACATTGGGCAGTTGCATTTGCTGTGAAATTGTTGTATTGCATTATCTGACACGGAATCCCAGAAGTGCAGCTTGTAGAGTTAATCACAGAGCCTGTAGTCCAGCTGACCTGCAAAATCCTTGTTGAGAAATTGAATGTCTGGTCGCTTGAATTATCTATGTAATTTCTTGTTACATTAGCGTAAAATCGCCATCCGTATACGTTGGGTGAAGTGGCGGTATAGGAATCATTCCATATTATTGCAGTCTTTACGGTGCCGCTCACAGGGACCCATGAGCTGTTCTGCCATCCTGAACCGGTGAAGTTGTTTGAGAAGATATAACCCGAGAGGTAGCCGTAGTTTGTTGTGACGTTTATCGAGAAGTTCACAACATCGTTCGGCTTCGCATTAGAGTTGTTGTTCTGCGGGTTTGTGAATGTTATGCTGGGCAGCCAGTAACCATACCTCAAATCGGCATTCCCGCTCGAGGCTGTCCTATTTATGAAGACATACTCAATCCCATTACCGCTCCAGTTGAATTTTGCATTTATTCTTGTTAGAACATAACTGTTCAGTTCCTCCTGTGTGGCTGCCGAACTCCAGCCAGTACCTGCACTCCACATCGAATAGCGCACATCGTTGGCATTGGTGCTGACTGTGCCATTGTTCCAGAAAACAAACAGGGTACCGACTCCATCAGACGCAATTGTTGGATCGGACACCGTTTCTGTCGCAATTGTTTGAGCAGCAGACCACGTGGCACCTCTGTCGGTTGAGTTCTTGATTGTAACACTGGAACCGGTGGTGTACACCACATAGATGGTGTTATTCATTATCACTCCTGAATGTGCTCCGGCGATGAAAGTTCCTGCTGTTATTGAGCCACCGGTCCAAGTTGTACCGCCATTAACTGTTCTATTTATCTGTATATCACTATTGCTCGCATTAAAATACGGGACGTATACCTCTTCAGTGCTGCCAGAAATATTTACTATTATATTCGGGGAAGCTCCCACATTAACATCCCCAGTCATGTTCTTCCTTGTCATTGTCGGAAGATTCCCGCCGTACAGGGTTGAATTATCAACTATAATTGCCTCTATTGATCCAGCATCATCCACCCATGCCACCCAGATGTTTTTTCCTATTCCGAACTCTGCTGATACATAGGCACCTGCCAAGTTGCTTGAGCCGGTTCCGTCGAACCACTTCGGAGCAACATTGCTGATATAGGAAGACCACGTCACTCCCTCATCGGAAGAGTTCATGTATTGTATGTCATAACCGCTGGCACCGCCGTTCCAGACGACGAACACGTTCGTTCCGCTACAGGCAATTGCGACTTCAGAGGCGGCAACGGGGTTGTCTCCTGTTGCACTCCCATCCAACTTCTTGGAGGTCCAAGTTATTCCATCTGTGGATTTGAAATACGATACGTTTGTTGTCCCGTTTATAGCAACCACGTGAATTGCGTTGTTAGTCCTGCAGATTGCCCTCCCAGAAGCTCTGAAGGGCTCTGTTTCGCCCAAGGTGCTGTATATTACTGTTGAATTGAACCCGAACTTCGCCCTCTCCCCTTCCTTGAAACCATGCGGGAATATTATGTAGAAGGAGCCGGTACCACTTTCCAAATCTATATTGAAGTCAGAGAAGCGGATGTTTGGAGTGAGGTTCGCAAGGGGGTAATTCCGCATGCTTGCTATATCCTCCCCAAGCTTAACAGCATCATCAGCCTTCAATATATTTGAGAAATACTTTCCCCGAAACTCCCTGAAGCACCCAGGCTTCGCCGCATCATCCTCGGAGTTGCAGTTTTTTGCATCGTTCCATAAACCCTCGTCTATTGTGAAGCTAGCTTTCCAATTGGTTTCGTTTATCTCCTCAAAATTCCAGTTGAAGTACGAGTCGATATACTCCTGCTGCAGAATTTCAATATGTCTCGTGGAAATGGAAGCGATGCGGCCTGTATACGAAGGTTCAATTGGATTGTTATTGACGCCGTGGCTTATTTCTTCGGGTATGGGCTCCTGAGGAGGGGGAGTATTTGCAGTTTCGTTTATGGTCAAGTTTTCATCAGGCAGGTTTGCAAGAGTAGTGTTTTCTGTTGGGGAGTAGTTGTCAAGCTGGGTGAGGTTATCAGCTACAGAATCCAGCAGCAAATGCCTTTCGGGCTGCCTGTAGGGATTGGTTATGAAACTTTCAGCAAGAGAGGATGCTGACAG
>JAPLWT010000038.1 GCA_026396455.1 Microcaldota archaeon
TTCCGAGACGCTATGCTCCGGCTGCGGAATATGTGTGAGGAAATGCCCCGTGAATGCCATAAAGATAATAAACCTGCCTCACGAGGCGGGAAAACTCATCTTCCAGTACGGGGTGAATGCCTTCAGACTTTACAACCTTCCCCTGCCCAAAAAAGGTGCTACAGTTGGTCTGATTGGGGCAAACGGGATAGGGAAGAGCACTGCGCTTGAGATGCTGAGCGGAAGGCTGAAGCCTAACCTAGGCAACTACGGGAAGAAGGCAGAGTGGGACGAGATAATCGAGCAGTTCAAGGGCCAGGAGCTGCAGAACTACTTCGAGTCGCTTAAGGAAAAGGGTGTGAGGATAAGCTACAAGCCCCAGATGGTGGACAGACTTTCGGAAGTCTTCAAGGAAACCGTTCGTAAGTTCATAAAGAGGAATGACAAACGGGGAAAATTCGAGGAAGCAATTGACGCATTTGAGCTGAGGGAGTGCCTTGACAGGAAGATTGAGAATCTCAGCGGGGGGGAATTGCAGAGGATGGCCATATGCGCGGCCTATCTCAAAGATGCGGATGTGTATTACATTGATGAGCCCAGCAGCTATCTCGATATAAAGCAGAGGCTGAAGGTTTCAAGCAATCTGAGGGAGCTTGCGAAGGAAAAGGCAGTCGTAGTTGTCGAGCATGACCTTGCAGTTCTGGATTATATGAGCGATTACATACACGTATTCTACGGAACCAGCGGAGCATACGGAGTTGTCTCCAAGCCCAAAGGAGTTAGGAATGGGATAAATGAGTACCTTGCGGGCTATCTGAAGGAGGAGAATGTCAGGTTCAGGGGTACTGAGATAAAATTCACTGCGGGTAGCATTGAGCAGAAGGGCGGTGAGTTACTTTTCCAGTATGACGAGATGAGCAAACGGTATTCTGGCTTCTCGCTGAAATGTGCTTCTGGGGAAGTGAAGAAGGATGAAGTGGTAGGCGTGATAGGCCCGAATGCAATTGGCAAGTCGACTTTTGTGAAACTGCTTGCAGGAGTGGAGAAGCCCGACAAAGGGGAGGTTGAGCAGAAGTTGAGAATCGCGTACAAGCCGCAGTATATAAAATCGGATTTCAAAGGGACTGTTGATGAGATGATAGCTGCCACGGACAACCTGAACAAGGATGTTTTTGAGAAGGAGGTTAAAGAGAAGCTCAGCATAGCTGAGCTGATGGAGAAGAAGGTGAAGAACCTCAGCGGAGGGGAATTGCAGAGGGTTGCAATTTCATTGTGCATATGCCAGGAGGCTGACCTCTACCTGCTTGACGAACCATCCGCATTCCTAGATGTGGAGCAGAGGCTTATTTTTGCTGATGCGCTTGGCAGGGTTATGGAGGGAAGCGGGAAGAGCGCATTTGTCGTTGACCATGATATAGTACTTATTGATTCGATTTCTGACAGGCTGATTGTCTTCCAGGGAAGGGGCGGGGTGGAGGGATTTGCAAATGCACCAGAGGGTAAGAGGGAGGGCATGAACAGGTTCCTGAAGGATGTTGATGTGACTCTGAGAAGGGATAAGGACTCCCTGAGACCTAGGGTGAATAAGCCTGGTTCCGTGCTGGACAGGGAGCAGAAGCTGGCTGGTGAGTATTACTACCAGAAGTGAGCTACTCTATGAACTTATCAATAACTTTGCCGTCACTTTGGTTGAGAATCAGTCTTATCAGGTAGTCCGCATTTGGCGAGCTCCATCTTACTACCCAAACCGAGGAGTATGTGTAGTTTGTTTTTGGCTCAAAGTAGTTGTCGTAGAATGCAGCATCAACTCTGACATTTGAATAACCAAAGTCTCTCACAAACGAGTCAACTTCTGAAATATTGTTGAGTTTGTGCGAAGCAATAATCGCTTCCTCGGGCATGGCTATTCTGCAGACCGGTATATCCTTGCACCCAAGCAACTGGCAGTTGCTGGTTATGTTGTTCTGGTCCCTTGGGACAAAGCCGAATTTGGGGTATTCATATACAACAATTGATAAATCCGGGCAGGGGGTGTTTGCTCCATAGAGCACCTTTGAAGTCATCTTCCAGCTCCCATCCTGCGAAACTACACTGAAAACATCTGTGGTAGACCCAGGATACTGCACCTGCATGTGCTCCTTGACAAGCGCCACAGCTTTGTCCTGTGTCATCTGCTCGTTCGGCTGGGTACATCCAGAGAGTAGTAAGAATAGGGCAACTACTATGAAAGGATATTCTGGTCGCATATACCTTCGGAGTAATAATCGGAGCCCTAGTATAAAAAGATAACGTCAGCTGGCAGTTGGGCTCGTAACTCTTCCTATGAACAGGATGTTGCCGGTATCCCTCTGCTGTATGATGAAGATGAATGGGTGGTCTGCTCTGAATACCGGCTTTGGAGTTGCTGGCATGGCCGTCATAGCCATGATTACAACAGTTGCTGCAGCTGCTTCTGTTCCAGTCTCATTCACCTCAATAAATGCCTGGTGTATGACATTGCTGATATACAGGTTTTTCGTTCCATCCATGCCGGAAAAGTCCGCTTCGTTTGGATCAAATGCCTTTTCGATTCCCATATTCTTTAGAGTGTCAACCATGAAATATTTAGTCTCAAACTTAAATCTAGGCATATAAACACCGGTAAGCTCTGTTTCGCTTAGCATAGCCTTCAATTCATCTAACTTGTCTGCAGTGAGTGACTGTTCAAGACCCTGCAGATTGTCTCCTTTTGGGAGAAGTATGAGCATGGATACGTCATCACCTTGGTAAGGCAGCTCAAGAATTTGAGTTTCGTTTGTTTCTGCATAGTTGAACCTCAGGGGAACTGACTCGCCATCAAATGTCTTCACATAGTCGCCGTTCAGGGACATCATCTTAACTTTTACGGTCTTTGTTGGGGTTACTCTAAAGTCTTGGTCGGTAGTATCGTTTAAAAATGGTATATACCACTTTGCTTTGAAGTAGACAGCATTTGTAATAACCAAACGAGTCAACTCATTGATGGCTCCCGGCGGTATTATATCTTTAATTTTGTCGTTTGTCTGCCCCTCCACCCACCTGTTTATAGTCACGCGGGAGTTTTCGGTATCCGCTACAAAATCAAGATTCGATACGTTTCCGCCGTAATAAGTTGCTGTTAGATTGAAATAAACATCCAGGAATTTGTAATCCTTCTGCGCCCATAATGCATTTGCAGTGCTGAGATTGTATTCTTTGTCTTTCTTATTTATCTCATTGTAAACTCCTGCGAAACCCAATCTTCTTGTATTATTATCCTGCGGGAGATGAAAAACAGCTTGCATTTCTTCTGCTGTTTGGCCCCTTGCACCTTCGTAGGTCATTGCCAACGCAGTTGAGATGCTGTAAGGGGAGAAGAACAGATTGCCATTCTGGGACTTGTACTGCGAGTAGAGGTCAGATGCAAACTGATTATTGGCAGTTACTACGTTGTTTACGGCTTCTGTGGTTGTTGCATTATCGGGATATGAAGATGTATTTACGCATTTGAATTTGTTACTATCCCAGCATCTTCCCTCTCCGCAATCGCAAGCTTTCACCTCATGGCTGTTGCTTGGGGAGCAACCGCAGGCTCCTATGAGGCAGGTATTCGGAAAGTCACCAACCGATCCGCAGCAGAGTAGGTTTGTAACATTTCCACCCCACATCCCTACACATTGATTTTCGGCATACCAGCTCCTGTTAAAACCAATGACCTTACAGAACTCTTCAGACTGGCAGCTGATTGAACTACAGACCGCGCAGGGTGGGCAGACTACGCACTGGCTGGGACATTTATCAACCGAATAATTCTGGCAGTTGGTTACATTTGGACAGGGAGCAAATTCACAATTCGGGCCGACTCTCCCGACTGCCGTTCCATCTGGGCAAAGCTTGGCTTCTTCAGTGCATGCATTTGGCTGATTTGTCTGCGCACAACCTGATAACAAAAATAAGGATGCAAGAAGTAACAGAACCAAGATATTTTTTGTTTTCATGTTTATGATGTTACAACAAGGGAGTTAAAAGCGTTTCTAGTTTGTTCGGAGTTCACCAATCAAAGATCGTATTTCTTGAGCCTTTCAACTGCCTCTTTCCATGTTGGGACGTTCGTCTGCGCCCCATACTTTTCAACTATAAACGAGGATACTGATGATGCAATTTTCGCGCACATCTTCAAATTCTCCCCTCTCAGAAGTGCTGAAAGGAAGGCTGCCCTGAAAGAATCCCCTGCGCCTGTCGGGTCGACAAACCTAGCCTTCACTGC
The DNA here is from genome assembly GCA_026396455.1 of Microcaldota archaeon. Taxonomy (GTDB): domain Archaea; phylum Micrarchaeota; class Micrarchaeia; order Burarchaeales; family Fermentimicrarchaeaceae; genus Fermentimicrarchaeum. The sequence goes on from JAPLWT010000038.1 coordinate 4,244, forward strand.
AGGCACATCAAAGCTCTCATCTCTTGTGGTGACAGAACTGCCTTTTGCTCCTTTTGTCACTATGATGTATTCGACAGGGAACGCGAAAAGCTCCTCCTTGCTTCTCATTCTAAGAAGCGTGAGAATTCTCCGCATCTCGAACTCATTGCATGTGAGGAACTTTGTGTTTTTTAGGACTCCTTCAAACTCTTTCTTTCCATAGGCGATTATGTCATAGCCCGGGTCGAAAGAGACCCCAGGATATTTTTTGGCTATCCTCATGTTGAAATCAGGGTCGCCATTCGCCAGGTGCACGATATCTTTCTTCCCTATTTTCAATTTTGGGGCTGGTGCCCTGTGGAAAAGCTCGGCAACTCCCCAGTAGAAGAATGACATCTGCCTATGCTCGGAGTCATTGAACATGAATGCCCTCGGGGTTTGGCCACCTTTCATGATTTTCAGGTGAGTCAAATCGACCTTGTTGAGCCTGAGATGCCTTTCGTAGCCAGAACCCCTGAAATCCCCGCCAACGAATGAGACTAGAGATGCCTTCTGACCAAGCTTCGAGCATACAACTGAGAAATTTCCTGCAGCTCCTCCGAAAAGCTCGAAGTATCTTTTTATGTATGTGGTGGAGTTCGGTTTTGGAAATCTCTTCACTTCGCCTATGTTATCATAGACAACCTGTCCAACAGAGTATATCATTCCACCACCTCGTACTCCAGCTTCTCGCCATTGTTGCTATAGACCCCGATATTGTTTTCAGTAAACGGGTATGCAACTATTATGTGCACACCGCCGGTTTTTGAGAATGAAAGAAGGTCACCCGCCGAGGGTCTTGCATTTGGAGTGGGATGGGAATGGACGCTTCCTACATACTTTACAGTGTAGGGCACCATATAGTGGTCAAGCGATGAAAAACCTCTACCGTAAGTGGACCTTGGGAGCAGAAGCACCTCTGATATCTCCTTTTTCCCGTTTTCCCTTAGAAGCCCTATGAACTCCCGGGGGTACATATTCCGGGCTAGGTTAAGCATGAATTCCAGAGCAGCTCTCTTTATCCTGAGCATAGTACCATTTAATATTAAAAAGTAGGTTATTTAAAATCTCATAAGTGATGGAATGAGCATTCTGATCAAGAATGTCAATGTACTGACACAAAACAGCAGGAGGGAAATTCTCAGGGACGTTGATATACTTACCGAAGGTAATCGAATAGAAAAAATAGGCAAAAACGTAAGGGAGAGGGCAGAATTCAAGATAGACGGGAGAGGGAAACTTGCCGTTCCTGGCTTGGTAAACACTCACACGCATATTGCAATGACTTTATTCAGGGGTTATGCTGATGATGCTGTTTTCTGGGAGGCGTGGCCGAAGAGGGTGTGGCCGAGGGAGGCTAAGCTAAAGGCGGATGATGTTTACTGGGGTTCTTTGCTCGGATGCTTGGAGATGATCAAAAGTGGAACCACTTGTTTTGCTGATATGTACTTCTTTATGGATGAGACTGCAGGAGCAGTTAAAGAATCAGGAATAAGGGCCAACCTGTCCTACGGCATGATTGATTCCGGAGATGTCAAAAAGGGGAAAAAGGAACTCGGGGTTGGGGAGAGGTTTGTGAAAGATCACAGTAATACTGCTGACGGTAGAATTCAGTGCTCTTTTGGACCCCACGCCCCTTACACCTGCTCGAAGGAGCTACTGCAAAAGACTGCCGAGTTGGCAGAAAAATATGGTATTCCGGTGCAGATTCACATGTCAGAAACAAGGAAGGAAGTTTTCGACTCCATCAAGCAGCATGGAAAGAGGCCTGCGGAATATTTGGAGTCTATTGGTTTCTTGAGCGAAAGGATTATTGCTGCCCATTGCGTCTGGCTCACCAAAAGGGAGACTAAAATTTTAGGTGAAAGAGGAGTTAAAGTATCGTATAACCCTGTGAGCAACATGAAGCTTGCTTCGGGAGGAGTTGCTCCAATTCCGGAGATGATGGAAAGCAATGTCTGCATAACCTTTGGAACTGATGGTGCTGTTTCAAACAACTCTTTGAACTTGATTGAGACTATGAAAGTTGGCGCGCTGCTGCAAAAGGCGCACAGATGGGATGCCGAAATATTAAATGCACAGCAGGCTTTGGATTTTGCAACAATTAATGGGGCGAGGGCTCTTAGGACAGATGCGGGGAGTATTGAGGTTGGAAAATTGGCAGACGTGGTTTTGCTTGATTTAAAATCTCCGAATTTGGTACCCTCACACAACTTGGTATCCAATTTTGTCTACTCGGCAAACCCGAGTAATGTTTCCGATGTTGTAATCAATGGAAAACTCGTGATGGAGAGAAGCAGAATTCTGACAGTGGATGAGGATAAAGTCTTGGAAAAAGCAGAAAAAGTTGCTTTTGACCTAATGGGGCGGTAGGATGAAGAAATTTGCGATTATTGGGGGAAGCGGCTTTTACGAATTGATGAGTGGAAGTAAAGAGGAAATAGCAACGCCATACGGTAAAACAAGCGTTGTTTTTAGCAACCTCAACAATGTTAAAATTGCATTCCTAGCCAGACATGGGGGAAGGCATGTAACTCCGCCGCATAAGGTGGATTACAAAACCAATATATTTGCATTGAACGAATTAGGTTACAAAAACATCTTGTCTACAAGCGCCACTGGAATAATCCGCGGTTACAAGCCTGGAGATTTGGTACTTCTGAGGGATTTCATAGCCTTCCACCTAGGCGCAGTGACATTTTTCGATAGTTTCGCCTCTGGAATCAAGCATGTTGACATGAGCGAGCCTTACTCCGGTGAATTGAATTCTCTGTTGAAAAGGGCAGCTAGGCTTGAAAAAATCAAACTCAAGGATGACGGGGTGGTTGCTGCTACCTGGGGGCCAAGGTTTGAGACAAAAAGTGAAATAGAAGCATTCAAAAAACTTGGAGCTAACCTTGTTAGCATGACTAATGCTCAGGAGTGCATACTGGCAAATGAACTTGGGATGAACTATGCCGCAGTTGCAGTTGGAACTAACTATGCTGCCGGAATCTGCAAAAAGAAGCTTAGTATAAACGAAGTTTTCGAAGTGATGAAAAAGAAAAATGATGAGCTGAAAAGACTTTTTATGAGAGCAGTAGTTGTTTAAAAACAGGCTGCATTTGTCACTTCAAGTGAGCCAGCTGTTCCTTTCCATCTTGTTTCTGAACTTATTATTTTCATTCTGGACTTGAAGAAGGGTGCATGCAGCACCAGGCTCTCGTATTCGCCCCCCTCGCCGCTGATGTTTATGCCGAATTTTTCCTTTAATCTTGCTAAATCATCTATACATCTCTCATCTATTTTCCTCCCCAGCCAACTTTCATCAAACCCCTGCGCAGATACAGATGTGATTATCATCTCAAATCCAGAATCTACCATCTCCCGCAGCAGCTGCTCTGAATCCTTATGCCAGATGGGGGCAAAGCTCTTCAGCTTAAGTTTTTCACACAGCAGGTCTATCTTTTCTTTCTGGTACTCACTTGCGACAGCCCCTGTCAAAACACCGTCAATTTCTAAGTCTGATAGAACGTCCTTCAAATCTTCTAACTCCTCGTCTTTTTTCCCAGGCGTTTTTTTTAGAATGAGGGGCAGCTCCATTGCCTCTGCCTGAAGTGGAGTCCAGTTGACATTTGGATGATGAAACATGTAGGAAGAAGAGGATTTAGGAAGCATCGTGACCATGGATACTACATTCCATCCGTAGGAGAGAGCAAGCCAGGCTGCAAATGTGCTGTCCTTCCCTCCACTGAAAAGCACTGCAACTCTCATTGGAATACCTACAGCTTCAGCATCTTCATCATTCTTTTGATAATAACTGAGGATTTGTACAGCTTGGGATTGAAGCTCTTTCTTATCCTGATCACCTTAGCCTTTACTCCCATCTCCTTAAGTTTCCTCTTCAGAGTATCCTCATCTTGCTTCTGGTCGTAACCAAGGGCAATAACATCTGGTTTCATCTTTTTGATAATCTGGTATTTGTCCCCTGCGCTTCCAAGCACGGCGGAGTCGACAAACTTCAGGGATTCGACAAGCTTCCTCCTTGACTCCTCGTCCAGCACAGGCTCGCGCTTTTTGAATTTCCTTATGGTTGAGTCCCTTGCAACTACAACTATCAGCTTATCGCCAAGCTTCCTTGCATTTTTTAGGTACGTGTAGTGACCCATGTGGAGTATGTCGAAACATCCGAAAGCAAGAACTTTTCTCATCTGATCACCCTATGGATAAACCCTGTTGATCGTCCTCGGGAACGGCACTGCATCTCTGATATGATCTAGGTTGAGAACCCACTTGAGCAACCTCTCTATGCCCAGCCCAAA